>JAFAUV010000338.1 GCA_019243075.1 Bradyrhizobium sp. | reverse complement strand
TGCTGTCGATCCTGATGTCCATGCGCGGCTCCTTAAGATGTGCCGCGCGGGAGCTCACTCCGCCGCCTGGCGAACCGCGACGCCTTTATCCGCAAACAGCTCCTGCAATTCGCTCGCCTGGAACATCTCGCGGATGATGTCGCAACCACCGACAAACTCGCCCTTGACGTAGAGCTGCGGGATGGTCGGCCAGTTCGAATACACCTTGATGCCGTTGCGGAGCTCGTCGGAGTCGAGAACGTTCAGGCCTTTGTAGGCTACGCCGATATGGTCGAGGATCTGCACCACCTGGCCGGAAAAGCCGCACTGCGGAAACTGCGGCGTACCCTTCATGAACAGCACGACGTCGTTCGACTTCACTTCGTTGTCGATGAATTGCTCGATGCTCATTTTGCTTCCTTTGCGACAAGCCCTGCGGCCCGCCTTCCGGGCCGGTCCTGACCGACCCATCCAACCCGAGACCTCCCCTATATGTAGCGCAAACCTTTGGTGATCCAAAGTAAAATGGCGGATATTTGATATGCGCCGGTGCCAGCGCGCGGGGTGGGCTGCGGGCCAAACCATAGTCTGACGCACCTAATATCATGGTTCGGGGAGGCTTTTTTCCTGAACCGGAGCCCCCATTTAGGACGAGCCAGCACCTTAGGAACCCGGCCACGGGTCGAACGTTCTCTCCTGCGACCGGAGATGCCAGTGACGAATCCAGCATCCGCTGCCGCCACGCTTTCAGCGTCCGCCCCGTCGCTTTTCTCCGATTCCGGCACCCTCGCCCAGAAGATGGTGGAAGCCTATCTCGCCGTCCGCGGCGAGACCGAACGCCGCGCTGCGCCGCTTAGCGCCGAGGACCAGGTCGTGCAGTCGATGCCCGACGCCAGCCCCGTGAAATGGCACCGTGCCCATACCACCTGGTTCTTCGAGCAATTCCTGCTCGGAGAGCATTGCGAGGCGTATCGGCCGTTTCACCTGGATTACGCCTACCTGTTCAATTCCTATTATGTCAGCGCCGGGCCGCGCCATGCCCGCCAGGCCCGCGGCCTTCTAACGCGGCCGGGTGTTGCCGAGATCTCTGCCTATCGCCGTCATGTCGATGCGGCGGCCGTCAAATTCTTCCAGGCTGCCGACCAGGCGCTGCTCGAGAGGCTCGGGCCCCTGCTGGAGGTCGGCATCAACCATGAGCAGCAGCATCAGGAATTGATGCTGACCGACATCCTGCATGCGTTTGCGCAGAATCCGATCCCGCCGGCCTATGACGCGGCATGGCGCTTTCCCGCCCCGACCCGCAGCGCTGACGAATGGATCACGCTGCAGGAAGGCATTCACACGATCGGCCATGCCGACGACAGCTTTCATTTCGACAACGAGAAGCCGGCGCATCGCGCGCTGGTCGGTCCGGTGAAGATCAACCGCAATCTCGTCACCAATGCGGAGTGGCTCGCCTTCATGCAGGACGGCGGCTATTCGACGGCGACGCTCTGGCTGATGGACGGCTTTGCTACCGCGAGCGACGAAGGTTGGCAGGCGCCCGGCCATTGGCGCGACCTCGATGGCGCCTGGCATGTCATGACGCTGGGCGGGCTCAAGCCCGTCGAAGCATCGGATCCCGTCTGCCATGTCAGCTATTACGAAGCCGACGCCTTTGCGCGCTGGGCCGGCAAGCATCTGCCGACCGAGATGGAATGGGAGGTGGCCGCGCGCGCCAACCAGCTCAACGACGCCTTCGGTATCGTCTGGCAGTGGACCCGCAGCGCCTATTCGCCCTACCCCGGCTACCGCGCCATTGCCGGCGCGCTCGGCGAATACAACGGCAAGTTCATGGTCAACCAGCTGGTGTTGCGCGGCTCCTCGCTTGCAACTCCGAAAGGCCACAGCCGCATCACCTACCGCAACTTCTTCTATCCGCATCATCGCTGGCAATTCACCGGACTACGCCTCGCCGACTACGCCTGACTTTCCTATGGACCGGGTGCATCCAAGCCGGTTCGTGCTCGCAGAACGGATCAAAAGCGCGCGGGAAAGCGCGTTCAGGAGAGTATCATGAACATGCATGCTACCGCTTTGGCCGACGCGCATCTTCCCGACGAGCAGACCTCCAACTTTGCGCGCGACGCGATCGGCGACCTGTCGCAGCATCCCAAGCGCCTGTCGCCGAAATATTTCTACGATGCGACCGGCTCCGAACTGTTCGAAGCCATCACGCGGCTGCCGGAATATTATCCGACCCGCACCGAGCTCGGCATCCTGCGCGACCGCGGCAGCGAGATTGCCGCGATCGTTCCAAAGGGAGCGGCCCTGATCGAGTTCGGCGCCGGCGCGACCACAAAGGTCCGCCTGCTTCTCGAGAAATGCGCGTTCGGCGCCTATGTGCCGGTCGACATTTCCGGCGATTTCCTCAAGGCGCAGGCAAATGCCTTGCGCCGGGATTTTCCCGGCCTCGCGATCCATCCGGTGGCCGCCGATTTCACCGCTCGCTTCCCGCTCCCGGCCGCGATCGCGGCCACGCCCAAGGTCGGCTTCTTTCCCGGCTCGACCATCGGCAATTTCGAGCCGGATGAGGCCTGCGATTTCCTGAAGAGCGCGCACGGCATCCTGGGCAAAGGCGCGCTGATGATCATCGGCGCCGATCTCGAAAAGGACGAGCGCGTGCTGCACGACGCCTATAACGACGCGGCCGGCGTCACCGCGCGCTTCAACCTCAATGTGCTGGTGCGCATCAACCGCGAGCTCGGCGGCAATTTCGATCTCTCCGCCTTCACCCATCGCGCGATCTATAACCGCAAGCGGCATCGCATCGAGATGCACCTGATCAGCAAGAAGCAGCAAACCGTGCGCATGCTCGGCACCAGCTTCTCCTTCCGCCCCGGCGAAAGCATTCACACCGAGAACAGCTATAAATACAGCATCGATCGCTTCGCCGCGCTCGCGCGCGGCTCGGGCTGGCAGGTTCGGGAATCCTGGACCGACGCCAAGGCGATGTTTTCGGTTCACGCGCTGATCGCGGAATAATCAGGACTCCCGACAGCAGGCCTGTCGCGCTTCCGCCCCGGGAAGCCGGGGAGAGACGCGGGCGACGTGCGACAGGTCACGTTGGCCGGTCCCCGGGGCATGAACCCCGGAACGATCCCGATCGACATAACAGTGCGAGCCGCACCGACGTCCTGAAAGCGGGCGGCTGACGCCTGACATTTGCCGTGACGTTTCGAGAGCATTTCCATGAAGCGGGCCGTTCTGGCGATATTCTGCTGGGCCTTGCTGGCTGGCGCGCCCGGCGCCAAGGCCGATCCGGCTTCCGATCAGGACATCGCGAGCCGATATCTGCGGGCCGCACAATCCGGCGACGACGAATCCCAGTTCTATGTCGGCGCGCTCTGTTCGGCCGGTATCGGCATGCCCCGCTCCGACGCGGAGGCTTTCCGCTGGTTTGCGCGTGCCGCCGACCAGGGCCATTCGCATGCGATGCTGATCCTCAGCGGCCTTTATGCCGTCGGCCGCGGCGTCACGAAGGACAACATCAAGGCCTATGAATGGGCCTATATTGTCGGCTCCGCCTCCCGGGTCGAAGAGTTTCGCAACGGCTCCCGGCAGTTGATGGGCGTCCTTGAAACCAGGATGAGCCCCGATGAGATCAAACGGGCCAAGACCGAAGCCGGCCAATGGCGACCGGTCGTGATCTCCCGCCCGGCCCAGAGCGCAATGTCGCCAGATGCTTCCCGCAGCGCGCCGCCGCAAGTCTCGGCTGCGTCACCTGCGCCGCCATCAGCGGCTCCGGGCGCGCCGCCCGCGACCAAAACCACGAGCAATGAGCCATCGAACGCACCAGATACTCTCGGCAACGTCAGCAAGGGTGGCGTCGACGGCCTGCTGAAGGAAGTGCCGTCGGGCCTGCGCAAGAAATTCGGCTTCTAGCACAGAAGGATCGCCACCATGCTGCGCTCTTTGGGAGTTGTGATCCTGGCGATCGCCGCTGTCGGCGGCGGCTACTTCGCCTACAACAACTACCTCCATGTGCAGACGGTCACGACCAGCGCCGCCACGCTCGCTCCGGTTTCGGAGGCGATCTACGGCACCGGAACGGTCGAGCCCGCGCGATGGGCCAAGGTGGTGCCGCTGCAGCGGCGCCGGCTGGTCGATCTCTGCACCTGCGAGGGGCAGACGGTGAAAGCCGGCCAGGTGCTCGGCCGCCAGGACGATGCCGAGGAACGCAGCGCGATGAACGAGCTGCAGATCTCCTACCAGCAGGCGCTGCGCGATCTCGATCGGGCCGAGAAGGACCGCACCAAGAGCGACGCCGCGCAAAAGGAATATGAGCAGCGCTGGACCCAGGCGGAGGAATACAAGTCGCGGATATCGGCGCAGCAGGTGCGGATCGACGAGCTGGTGCTGCGCGCCCCGCTCGACGGCATGGTGCTGCGGCGCGACGGCGAGGTCGGCGAGATCGTCGGCCCCGCCGACGTATTGTTCTGGATCGGCCCGCCGCTGCCAATGCAGGTGGTCGCCGAAGTCAACGAGGAGGAGATCAACCGCATCGCGGTCGGCCAGAAGGCTTTTCTGCGCAGCGAAGCTTTCCCGGAACGGGCGCTGCACGCCAGCGTCTCGCAGATCACGCCAAAGGGCGATCCGACCCGCAAGACCTTCCGCGTCTATCTGTTGCTGCCGAACGACACGCCGCTTCGGATCGGAATGTCGGTCGAGGCCAATATCATCTTCCGCGAAAAGCCGTCGGCGATCGTCGTTCCGGCCGAAGCGGTGGCAGGCGGCGCGGTCGAGACCGTGAACAACGGCAAGATCGAGCGTGTGCCGGTCCGCGTCGGCATTCGCGGCAGCCGCAATGTGGAGATCGTCGGCGAGGTATCGCGGGGCATGGCGGTGCTGTCGCCCTTCCGTCCCGATCTGGTCGAGGGCACGCGGGTCCATACCGAGCACAATAAGCAGGCCGGCGCGCCCCAGGACGGGGCTGCCGGCGCAACGCCGGATCAGACGACGGATAATGCCGCGTTGGCCTCGGCTTCTCAGCCTCCCGGCGATGCGGACGCCGATCCGGACAATGCGGTGATCTCGAGCGCGATTTCCGCGCACATCGATTCGGTCGTGAACGATGCGAGGCGCAACGCCGCGAAATTCGAAATCAACCGCTGAACGGCGTGCGGGCCATGGCCTCCAACCTCCTCCTCGATATCGCCTGGACTCACGTCACGACCCGCGTGCGCCAGACGCTGGTCGGCATGGCGGGCGTCGCCATGGGCGTGGGCTTTACCATCATGATGGCCGGCCTGATGCAGGGCTCGCAGATCGACTTCCTGCGCCAGCTCGTCGACACCATGCCGCATGTGACGGTGCAGGACGAACGGCGCACGGCGCCGCCGCAGCCGGCCGATCAGGAATATGGTGCGGTGCAGATGTCGAACGTCGCCAATGTCAACGCCAGGCCCGGCATCCGATATCCGGAATCGGTGATGGCGTCGCTGCGATCCTGGATCCCCGGTGACGTCGCACCGTCCGTCAAGACCACGGCGATCATCGATCATGGCGGCCGCATCGGGGTCACCCTGGTCGGCATCGATCCGCGCCAGGAGATCAAGGTCTCAAAGCTCGCCTCGCAGATGCGCGAGGGACAGATCACCGATCTCTCCCGCGCGCCGAACGCGATCATCATCGGCCAGGCGCTGGCCGAGAAGCTCGCCGTAAAGCCCGGCAACACCGTCGCGCTGATCGGCGGTGAGGGTACCGAGATCAGTTCGACCGTGGCCGGCATCTTCCGCTCCGGCCTGAAACGGGTCGACGAAGGGCAGATTTACGCGCTGATCGGCACCGCCCAGGTGATGATGGGACAGAACGGGATCATCAACGAGTTGCGCCTGCGGCTGAACGATCCGCTCTCGGCAGAAAACATCGCAAGCGAGGTCGAGGGCCAGACCGGCTACAAGTCCGTGTCCTGGGAGGAAGCCAATTCCGACCTGCTGTCGAGCTTTGCCGTGCGCGATTTCATCGTGCTGACGGTGATGGGCGCGATGCTGCTGACGTCGTCCTTTGCGACCTACAACATCATCTCCACCATTACCAACGAGAAGCGCCAGGACATCGCCATCATGAAGTCGCTCGGCATGCGCGAAAGCTCGGTGCGGCGGATCTTCATCATCGAGGCTGCGATCATCGGCGTGGTCGGCATCCTGTTCGGATGGATCATGGGCTATCTGCTTTGCTACAGCTGGTCGCAGATCACGATCTACAACACGCTGACGGGGACGACCGTCCCGATCTCGATCTACTACTCGCCGATGCACTACATCGTGGCCGGCGGCATCTCGCTTCTGAGCTGCACGGGGGCGGCCTTCTTCCCCGCGCGCAAGGCCACGCGGGTTCATCCCGTCGAAATCATCCGGGGCGCCTCATGAGCGAGATTGCGTTGGAGGCTGTCGGGCTGGTGCGGCGGATCGAGGGCGCGATCTCGCACACGCTGGTGAACGGCATCGACCTCGCCGTCGACAAAGGCGAGTTTGTCGCCATCACCGGCCCCTCGGGCTCGGGAAAGTCGTCCCTGCTCTATCTGCTCGGACTGCTCGATGCGCCGAGCGAGGGCGAGGTGATCATCTGCGGCCAGCCGACCTCGAAGCTTTCGGAGAACGAGCGCGCCAAGGTGCGGCTGACCAGATGCGGCTTCGTGTTCCAATTCCATTTTCTCCTCCCCGAATTCACTTCGCTGGACAACGTCCTGCTGCCGATGCGGGCCGCCGGACGGCTGAGCGAAAGGGAGATGCGGGAGCGCGGGCTCGAGCTGTTGGCTTCGCTCGGGCTGAAGGACCATGCCAACAAGCGACCGAACCAGCTCTCCGGCGGCCAGCGGCAGCGCGTGGCGATCGCCCGCGCCCTGTCGAACCGGCCGGAGATCATCGTCGCCGACGAGCCGACCGGCGCGCTTGATACCACCTCCACCGAACAGGTGTTCGCGATCCTGCGCGAGATCGCCGACCAGGGGCGCACCGTCGTCGTGGTGACCCATGATCCGGCGCTCGCCGCCCGCGCCGACCGCCGCATGCATATCGTCGACGGTAAAGTCCACCAGACCCTTGCCGGTCGCGGCCAAGCGGAGCTGGAAGCCGCGGCGCCCACGGAGACTTGAGGCTTGGTGCGCGGCGACCGCGATTCCCACGCCGCGCGACGACGAGGATGGCCCTCGTCAGCGGCGACAGCAGCAGCGCGACAGCTCATGCGCAGAAAAGACCAGCACGCGCCGCGCGGATTGCTCGCCATCGATGTCTAGCCTTCGGGCACTCCCGTCTGTAGCGCCAACGCATGCAGCACGCCGCCCATCTGGCCGCGCAGCGACTGATAGACGATCTGATGCTGCTGCACGCGCGATTTGCCGCGGAAGGTTTCAGAGATCACGGTGGCAGCATAGTGGTCGCCATCGCCGGCAAGATCGCGGATCGTCACCTCGGCGTCGGGAATCGCTGCCTTGATCATCGATTCGATATCGCGGGCGTCCATCGGCATCCCAGTCGGCCTCCTCTTTCCGTCTCGTCCGGCCGGGCTCGAAAAATCTCGAAATCCTGGGGCGGTTCACCCGACCGTGACATGCAAATCTAGCGCCGACCGCTTTCAAGGTCACCTATTGTGACACTATATTGGGCCGAAGGTTCATTAAAAATTGGCCGGATCATGCCGCGGCAATCACGGCAGCCGCAAAGCGCGAGGGGTGAAACATGAAACTTCCGGGTCCCGACCATCCGATCACGATCACGTCCAACCCCAAGCGGGTCCGCGTTCTGGCCGATGGCGTCGTGATCGCCGACACCACTCATGCGCTCACGCTAAAAGAAGCGAGTTATCCCGCCGTGCAATACGTGCCGCGGGCCGACGCCAAGATGGAGCTCTTGAAGCGCAGCGAGCGGGTGACGCACTGCCCCTACAAGGGAGATGCAAGCTATTTCTCGATTCAAGCCAACGGCAAGACGCTCGACAATGCGATCTGGACCTATGAGGCGCCCTACCCCGCGATGACCGAGATTTCCGGCCATCTTGCCTTCTATCCGGACAAGGTCAGGATAGAGGAGGTAGCGTAGCCTCCTGCCGTCGTTGCGAGGAGCGAAGCGCAGCAATGACGGTAGCGGCGCCCGCTACACCCTGAAGATCGTGAGTCCCAGGATCAGCAACACCAGGAAGATCACGACAAAGATGTAAAAGAGAATCCGCGCGATATCGGCGGACGCGGCCGAGATGCCGGTGAATCCGAGAATGCCGGCGATGATCGATATCACCAAGAACACCAGGGCCCATTTCAGAAGTGTCATGGGATCATTCCTTTAGCTTGTGCGCCGCCGGCGCGTCGAAGTTCGCCGAGCTAACTTTCAGGCGCAAGAGCGGTTCCATGGTCTCCGTTCGCTTCGCCAGAACTTTGCGCCAGAACTTTGCGGCAGAGGCCGCAGCCGGACGGCGATTCAACCCTTGCTGAATCCGGCTCCGCACGGCAACATCACGCGAAGAGAGCCGGGGCGCGACATGACCGTCATCAGCCAAACAGCGGCATCCGCCGGCGTAAGGGCGGTGCCGAAAACCAAGGCGCGCAATGCCGCGCTCGATCGCGCCCGCACCTTCATCACCATGCTGGTGCTGATCCACCATTCGGTGATCGCCTACACCTATTATGGCCACACCGACCGGCAGTCCTTCATCGTCTTCGACGGCGTCGTGCTGTTCAATGACAGCTTCTTCATGGCCGCGATGTTCTTCCTGTCGGGGCTGTTCGTCTGGCCAAGCCTGCAGCGCAAGGGTATCGGCTGGTTTCTGCGCGATCGCTTCTGGCGGCTCGGGCTTCCCTTCATCGTCTGCGCGATCTTGCTGATGCCGTTCGCCTATTGGGCGATCGAGCTCGAGCTGCACGACCCCAATATGAGCTTTGCCAGCTTCTGGTGGCGAACGGTGACCGAGGGCCCGTGGAATAGCGGCCCGGCCTGGTTCGTCTGGGCGCTGCTCGCGCTCGATGTGCTCGCGGCGGTGGTCTACTATGCGCTCTCCGGCTGGGTGGAAGCGATCGGAAAATTGTCGCTGGAGAGCTTTGGCCGGCCGGGCCTGTTCTTCTGGGCGCTGTTGCTCGCCTCCATCGTCGTCTATGTGCCGGTCGTGCTTTATCTCGGCGCATCGCGCTGGTTTGCGCTGGGACCGTTCGCCGTCCAGGCGAGCCGCGTGCTGCTCTATCTGCTGTATTTCTTCGCCGGCTGCGGCATCGGCGCGGCGAGCTTCGATCGCGGCCTGCTTGCCGCCGACGGCGAGATGGCGCGGCGCTGGCCAGCCTGGCTCGGCGCGACCATCGTGAGTTACGGCTGCATTGTCGCGCTGATCTATATCAAGCACGCGGTGCTGCCCGACGTGAATCACCAGCCGCTCTGGTGGGAAATCGGCTACGCGATCGCCTTTGCCTGCTACAGCGCCTCGCAAACCTTCAATATCATCGCGCTGTTCCTCCGCTTCGACAATGAAGGTTTCAGCATCCTCGATCCCCTGCGCGACAGCGCCTATGGCATCTATCTCATCCACTACGTGCCGGTGCTGTGGCTGCAATATCTGCTGTTCGGCATGAGCCTCGGCCCGTCCGATCAACTCACCGCGATCATCAAGGCGGCGATCGTGTTCGTGCTGACGCTGGCCTCGAGTTGGGCTGCCACCGCGGCTCTCCGTAGGATACCGGGCGCGACCCACGTCCTCTGATTCGCGACGCCTTCTGGCATCAAACCTGCATCGAACACCGCGTTTTCGAGCACGGTGGGTACCGGCTCGCACGACGAAAACCCGTCAAATCAGTCAAATCAAAAGAGGCCGACAAGGGGGGCGTCCGGGATCAGCTTGAAAGGACACCTGATGGGACTGTCAGCCATTTTGATTGCCACCGCGCTCAGCCTGACCATGCTGCTCGCGGTGTCGGACCTTCCGATCGACTGAGTTGACCTCGCAACTCAGTTTGCGCCGCTCATATAGGCCGGAAACCAGTGTTCGAAGCCCGCTTGCAGCGCGGCCACCGACAGCGGCGCTTCGCCGGCGATCGCGATCGTATCGCCGCCGGTGGTGCCGATGCGCGTACAGGGCACGCCGGCTTCCTTCATCTTCGCCAGCACCGGCCCGACTTGCGCAGCCGGCACCGTGACAATGTAGCGCGCCTGGTCTTCGCCGAACCAATAGGCGTGCGGCATGATGGCGCTCGGAGCCGGCAAGAGCTGCCCGCCGATGCCGCCCGCGATCGCCATTTCGGCCAGCGCGATCAGCAGGCCTCCGTCGGCAACGTCGTGTGCCGCGGTCGCGGTACCGCTGCGGATCATGCCGCGCACCGCATCGCCGTTGCGTTGCTCGGCGGCGAGATCGACTGGGGGCGGCGCACCCTCTTCTCTGCCACAGATGTCACGCAGATAGACGGATTGGCCGAGCCACCCTTGCGTGTCGCCGATCAGGAGGATGGCTTCGCCGGCGCCCTTGAACGCGAGTGTGGCGGATTTGCTGAAATCGTCGAGCACGCCGACACCGCCGATCGAAGGCGTCGGCAGGATGCCGCGGCCCAATTGTTCTCCGGGAATGCGGGTTTCGTTGTAGAGCGAGACATTGCCCGACACGACGGGAAAATCCAGCGCGCGGGAGGCTTGCGAGATGCCCTTCAGGCAGCCGACGAACTGGCCCATGATCTCCGGCCGCTCCGGATTGCCGAAATTGAGATTGTCGGTGATCGCGAGCGGCCGGCCGCCGACGGCGGTGATGTTGCGCCAGGCTTCCGCCACCGCCTGCTTGCCGCCTTCGAAGGGATCGGCATCGCAATAGCGCGGCGTGACATCGACGGTGAGCGCGAGCCCCTTCGGCCCGTCCTCGACGCGCACGACGGCCGCATCGCCGCCGGGCCGCTGGACGGTGTTGCCGAGGATGACGTGGTCATATTGCTCCCAAACCCAGCGCCTGGAGCAGAGCTCGGGCGTTGCGATCAGCTTCTCCAGCGCCGCCGGGATTGACATCGGCGCCTTCACCTCGCGCGCAGCGATCACCGCCAGCGCGGGCGAGGCTACATGCGGGCGGTCATAGACCGGCGCTTGGTCGCCCAATTCCTTGATCGGCAGGTCGGCCATGACGGCGCCGCCATGCTTGACGCGGAAGCGCTTGCTTGGCGTGGTGCGGCCGACCACGGCGAAATCCAGCCCCCATTTCCGGAAGATCGCTTCCGCCTCTTTTTCCTTCTCGGGTTTCAGCACCATGAGCATCCGCTCCTGGCTTTCCGAGAGCATCATCTCGTAGGCGCTCATGCCGGTCTCGCGCGTCGGGACGGCGTCGAGATCGAGGTCGACGCCGAGATCGCCCTTGGCGCCCATCTCGACCGCCGAGCAGGTCAGGCCCGCCGCGCCCATGTCCTGGATCGCGATCACGCAGTCGGCAGCCATGATTTCCAGGCACGCTTCCAGCAACAGCTTTTCGGCGAAGGGATCGCCGACCTGCACGGTCGGGCGCTTCTCCTCCGACGCATCGTCGAATTCGGCCGAGGCCATCGAGGCGCCGTGAATGCCGTCGCGGCCGGTCTTCGAGCCGAGATAGACGATCGGCATGTTCACGCCGGAAGCGGCCGCGTAGAAGATCTTGTCCGCATCGGCGAGCCCCACCGCCATCGCGTTGACGAGGATGTTGCCGTCGTAGCGGGTGTGAAAACGCACCTGCCCCCCCACCGTCGGCACGCCGAAGGAATTGCCATAGCCGCCGACACCGGCGACCACGCCGGAGACGAGATGCCGCGTCTTCGGATGCTCGGGTGCACCGAAGGAGAGCGCATTGAGGCAGGCGATCGGCCGCGCGCCCATGGTGAAGACGTCGCGCAGGATGCCGCCGACACCGGTGGTGGCGCCCTGATAGGGCTCGATATAGCTCGGGTGGTTGTGGCTCTCCATCTTGAAGACCACGGCCTGGCCGTCGCCGATGTCGATCACGCCGGCATTTTCGCCCGGGCCCTGGATCACCCACGGCGCCTTGGTCGGCAATCCCTTGAGATGGATGCGCGAGGACTTGTACGAGCAGTGCTCGTTCCACATCGCGGAAAAGATGCCGAGCTCGGTGAAGGTCGGCTCCCGCCCGATCAGCTTGAGAATGCGCTCATACTCGTCGGGCTTGAGACCGTGGCTGGCGACGAGCTCGGCGGTAATCTTGGGTTCGTTGGTCTGCATAGGCCCGTTAATAGGAAGATCGGAGGGGCCGGAAAAGGCTTTTTTGGCCCCATTTCACGCTGTCCAGAGCTTTGCAATCCGCGGGGCCGCATCGGTTTTGCGCGACGGGTGTCGTGCCGGTCACGATCGGCTTGCCGTGCCATGACCCTTTCGAGCGAGCAGATCAAGTGGCGGAAGCGGAGGGAGTAACGCAATCACAAAAATTCTGGACTGAAGGGACGTCGAAAACTACGCCGCCTCTTCCAGATGCGCCACGAGCCCCGCGAACAGGCCGCGGCCGTCGGTGCAGCCCATGATGTCTTCGACGTGGTTTTCCGGATGCGGCATCATGCCGAGCACATTGCCGCGCTCGTTGATGATGCCGGCGATCGAATGCGCCGCGCCGTTGAAGTTGGAGGCCTCGTCGACCACCCCCTTCGGCGAGCAATAGCGATAGAGCACGCGCCCCTCGCCTTCGAGCCGCTTCAGCGTCTCCTCATCGGCTTCATAATTGCCCTCGCCATGGGCGACCGGCACGCGGATCACCTGGCCGGCATTGTAGCCGCGGGTGAACGGCGTATCGGAGCGCTCGACGCGCATGTGGACGTCGCGACAGACGAATTTCAGACGCGCATTGCGCATCAGGACGCCGGGCAGAAGGCCGGACTCGCAGAGGATTTGGAAACCGTTGCAGACGCCGAGCACCAGTCCGCCATTGGCGGCAAAGTCGCGCACCGCGTCCATGATCGGCGCGCGGGCCGCGATCGCGCCGCAGCGCAGGTAATCGCCATAGGAAAAGCCGCCGGGCACCACGACCAGATCGGTTCCCTCGGGCAGCGCGGTCTCGGCATGCCAGACCATCGCGGCTTCGCGACCAGAGGCGAGCTTGAGCGCACGCGCCATGTCCCGCTCACGATTGATTCCGGGAAAGACGAGAACGGCCGATTTCATCTCAGAGCAGCTCAACGCGATAGTTTTCGATCACGGTGTTGGCGAGCAGCTTGTCGGCGGCGGCCTTCAGCGCTTGCTCGGCCTTGGCCTTGTCGGAGCCCGACAGCTCGATGTCGAACACCTTGCCCTGGCGGACGCTGGCGACGCCATCGACGCCGAGCGATTTCAGCGCCCCCTCGATGGCCTTGCCCTGTGGATCGAGAATGCCGCTCTTCAGCGTGACGGTAACGCGTGCCTTCACTTCGCTTGCCCCTCAGCCTTTGACCAGGACGGGTCCGGAGCCCGCGGGCCGCTCGTTTTCCATGAGAATGCCGAGGCGTTTTGCCACCTCGGTGTAGGCTTCGAGCAATCCGCCGAGATCCCTGCGGAAGCGGTCCTTGTCCAGCTTCTCGTTCGACTTGATGTCCCACAGCCGGCAGGAATCCGGGGAAATCTCGTCGGCGACGATAATTCGCATCATCTCGTTCTCGAACAGCCGGCCGCACTCCATCTTGAAGTCGACGAGCCGGATGCCGATGCCGAGGAAGAGGCCGGTGAGGAAATCGTTGACGCGGATCGCCAGCGCCATGATGTCGTCGATCTCCTGCGGCGTCGCCCAGCCGAAGGCCGTGATGTGCTCTTCCGACACCATGGGGTCGTTGAGCTGGTCGTTCTTGTAATAGAACTCGATGAT
The DNA here is from genome assembly GCA_019243075.1 of Bradyrhizobium sp. Lineage (GTDB taxonomy): Bacteria > Pseudomonadota > Alphaproteobacteria > Rhizobiales > Xanthobacteraceae > Bradyrhizobium. Next base: position 1,141 of record JAFAUV010000338.1, on the reverse strand, counting down.
CGAGCGCGGCAGCTGCGTGCCCTCCTCGATCCCGAGGCGCTGGGACAGCGAGCCCGCCGCGACGTTGCGGACCACCACCTCGAGCGGGACAATCTCCACTTCCCGAATCAGTTGCTCGCGCATGTTGAGACGGCGGATGAAGTGGGTCGGCACCCCGATGTCGTTGAGGTGCTGAAACAGATATTCCGAAATCCGGTTGTTGAGGACGCCCTTGCCCTCGATCACCTGGTGTTTCTTGGCATTGAACGCGGTAGCGTCGTCCTTGAAGTGCTGGATCAGGGTGCCCGGCTCCGGACCTTCGTAGAGGACCTTGGCCTTGCCTTCATAAATGCGGCGCCGACGGCTCATTGGTATGTACCGTGAGTTGTTGAAATCCATGAATTTGGTGTGCTCCGGTTGACTAGGATTGAGGACCACGACGGAGCTGCCGTGACGGCCGGGAACCCCGAGAAGAGATCGGGAAACAGAACAAGAACCTAGCCGTGCGGCACGCTATCTGATTGAGCCCTCCAGCACAATCGATCCTGCCTGCCGGAAGCGGAGTTTTACCGCCCTCCGTTATGGTGTCGCAGCGGCGTTTTTTGGTCATTTTTCATGGGATATCTAAGCCTGAACCGGGCTATCGCAATGAGACGCCCGGCAGCGGTTCCGGGCACCGATTCGGGGGAGCCAAGCCCATGACCACCTTCGACCAGCGTGAAGAGGCCTTTGAGAAGAAATTCGCGCTCGACGAGGAGCAGAAATTCAAGGCCATGGCCCGCCGCAACAAGCTGTTGGGGCTGTGGATCGCCGAACGCATCGGCCTGACCGAGGCCTCTGCCCAGGCCTATGCCCGCGAGATGGTCGCCGCCGAGGTCGACGGCGGCGACGAGGGCGTCGTCCGCAAGGCCATGACTGATCTCGCCGCCAAGGGCGAGGCCGCCAGCGAAGATGGTCTGCGGCTCAAGATGGCGGAACTGCTGGCGGTTGCGATCGCCCAGGTGAAGGCGGGAACGTAACCTTCCTATCGTCATCGCGAGGAAAGCAAGGCAATCCAGCTCTTCTCCGCGAAAGCAGCATGGATTGATTCTTCGGTTGCGACCGCAATGACGGCTCAGAGCTACCCCTCCTTGAAGCCATATTCCGGCACGTTGCCGCTGGC
>JAFAUV010000451.1 GCA_019243075.1 Bradyrhizobium sp. | reverse complement strand
GCGCCTTCATCATCTCCTCGGATCAAGGCCAGATGCGCCGCGCCGCCGCGCAGACGCTCTCCGATTTCAAAGCCCTCGTTCACGCCACGGATGGTTCGCATGTATCACAGCACTGATCCCCGCGCCGCGCTCGCCGCCACGCCGCCTACCGGCACAAAACCCGCCGCCACGCATTTCGCCGGCGCAGAATATGCGAAATTCTACGAAATGCCGCCGGCCGAGACCCGAGACGGCGCGCGCACCTGGTACGCGCGCGGCCAGAACTTCCTGATCGCCTATAGCGATGCCGATGCGGGCGCGGCGCTGAGCCGTGCCAACCAGCCGGACGAATATGTCGTGCTGCTGCCCGATCCCGGCGCGGGCGCCGAGATCGCCTGGGGCAAGGAGCGCGTCACCGCCAGCGGTCACTCCATCAGCTTCGTGCCGGCGGGCGCAAGCTCCGTCACGCTGCTCGGCGCGGCCAAGCTGGTGCGGATGATGACGACGCGGTCGGAGGATCTCGCAAAACTCTGCTCCAACGCCGCATCCTATGCCAAGCCGCATCCCAACCTGCCGCCGTTCGAGCCGTGGCCGGTGGCAACCGCCGGCCGCAAGATCCGGACCTACAGCCTCGACGTCGGGGCGACGCCCGGCCGGTTCGGGCGCATCTTCCGCTGCTCGACCTTCATGGTGAATTTCCTCGAGCCGAAACTCGGCCCGCGCGACACCACCAAAATGTCGCCGCACCATCATGACGATTTCGAGCAGGGCTCGCTGGCGCTGGCCGGCACCTTCATTCACCACATGCGCTGGCCGTGGACGACCGACATGAACCAGTGGCGCAGCGACGACCACGAGCGTTGCGGCTCGCCCTCGATCGCCGTGATTCCGCCGCCGGCGATTCACACCTCGCAGGCGATCGATCCCAAGCTCAACATTCTCGTCGACATCTTCTGCCCGCCGCGCGCGGATTTCTCGCAGAAGCCGGGCTGGGTGCTCAACGAGGCCGACTATCCGCTGCCGGCGCCGGTCGCCGCCGGCAAATCCGCCGCCTGAAGACGTCGTCAACCGAAAGGGCCCGACCATGGCCGACAATAAAGCATCCTATCCGACCACCGTGCCGCTGCCGCCGTTGTCGCGGCCGCAGGAAGTCGACGAACTTCTGGTCGGCGCCATCGATCTGCATTGCCATAGCGGCCCGGCCGCGATGCCGCGGATTCTCGACCACCACGAGGAGCTGCTCGATGCCGCGGCCGCGAAATTCCGCGCCGTGCTCTACAAGGATCATTTCTACGCGGGCATGGCGCATGCGATCCTCCTCGAGAAGCTGTTTCCCGAAAGCAACGTCAAGCTGTTTTCTGGGATTGCGCTGAACAACGCCTCCGGCGGCATCAACCCCCATGCCGTCGACCACGCGATCAAGCTCGGCGGCAAGATCGTCTGGATGCCGACGCTGTCGGCGGCCAACCACATCAGAGCGATGGCGAAGGGAAACTCGACCTTTCCGAAGACCTCGCAGAAGATGCTCGATCCGATCCCGCTTTCCGCGCTGGGTGCCGACGGCAACCTCACCGACGACACCAGGAAGGTGATCGACCTCATTGCCGAAGCCGACATCATCCTGGCGGGCGGTCACCTGCCTGCGAGCGAGCTGCACATCCTGTTCGACGAGGCGGCGAAGCGCGGCGTCAAGAAGATGATGGTCAACCATCCGACCTACATCGTCGGCTGCAACGACACTGATATCCGCCAGCTCGTCGCCCGCGGCGTCAAGATGGAACATTCGATCTGCATGTTCATCGAAGGCAAATCGTTGAAATACAGTCCCGACGATCTTGCACATCTGATCGAGGTCGCCGGCGTCGACAATACCATCCTGTCGTCCGACCTCGGGTTGCAGGGCTCGCAGCGCCCGGTCGACGGTTTCCGCAGCATCACGCAGATCCTGCTCGATCTGCAGATGCCGCGCGCCTCGATCCGCAAGCTGATCGGCGAGAACGCCGCGCGTTTTCTCGATCTTCCGGCCATGCGATCGGCGGAGCAGAACGCCGCATAATCGAATGCGCGCAAACAGCCGTGACAAGCGGCGCGCGGGGAGGGAGGTCACCATGGACCGGGCGGATCGCGACGTCGACGCGCTGATGTACCGCATCTTGTGGCGGATCATGCCGCTGATGGTGGCGTTCATGATGTTGTCGGTGATCGACCGCTCCAACGTCAGCTACGCCAAGCTGCAGATGGTCTCCGGCCTCGGCATGTCCGAGACCGCCTACGGCCTCGCCTCGTCGCTGTTCTTCATCGGCTCGCTGGTGTTCGAGGTGCCGAGCGCGCTGGCTGCGCACCGCTTTGGCGCAAAACTCTGGTTCGCGCGCATCCTGCTCACCTGGGGGCTGCTCACCGTCCTGCTCGGTTTCACCTTCTCGGGCTCGGTGTTCGCCGCCGCGCGCTTTTTGATCGGCGCGGCGGAGGCCGGCGCTTATCCCGGCATCATCTACTATCTGACCCTGTGGTTCCCGAGGCGCTATCGCGTGCAGGCCCTGGCGCTGATGACGATCGGCAGCCCGCTCGGCAACGTGTTCGGCTCGCTGTTCGGCGGGCTCCTGCTCAATCTCGACGGCGCGCTCGGTCTGGCCGGTTGGCAGTGGGTGTTCATTGCGACCGGCGCGCCCGCGCTGCTCCTGGTCGTGCTGATCATGGCATTTCTTCCCAATGGTCCGCACGATGCCCGCTTCCTCAGCGAGGGGGAACGATCCTGGCTTCGCGGCGAGCTGACGCGCGGCGAAATTTC
>JAFAUV010000424.1 GCA_019243075.1 Bradyrhizobium sp. | reverse complement strand
GGCGTCTGCCCGTTCGGGCTGAAGACGCCGCTTCCGGTCTATTGCGATATCTCGATGAAGCCCTTCGACGTCGTCGTGCCCGCCGCCGGCTCGATCCACAGCGCGGTCCGGATCTCGCCCGATCGGATGGCGAAACTGACTTCGGCGGAATGGGTCGACGTCTGCGAGGTCAGGGACTGAACCTATTCGTCGTTGCCCTCATCGCGCGGCCGCGGCGGCGCGATGCGCGCGGGCGGCGGGGCGGTGGCCCGGCCGCGCGACGGCGGAGCGGGCCGCGATTGCGGCATGCTGTTGTTGGATTCGAACACGGCGCGGCAGCCTCCCGACAGGTTGGGCGTGTTCCGTTGCAGACACGCCACGATCCGGTTCACGTCCGGGATCTGGTCGCTGCACAGCCGCCACACGTCGGGCGTGCAGGCCATCTGCTGCTCCATGGTTCCCCGATATTCCTCAGCGAACGCGGCTTGTACGCCGCCGATGGTCAAGACGAGGCCCAGAATGATGCGATGCGCGCGCATGGGATTTTTCCCGCAAATTCGCCGAACAAGCGTTCAGTCTGGCTAATGATTCCGGGGCGTTAAGGTTTTGTGGGACAACAAAACGTGAAGCGAATTCGGCCAGGGAGGGGCCAGCGGTGTTCCGTTCGCGTTTCGGTGGGGCGGTTTCGCCGCCGCAGTCGGGGGTTGATGTGATTCGCTCGACGAGCCAAAACCAGATCGATTTTTGCCTCTCGCTCCCCGGCCACGCCTCGGCCGCCGGACGCATCGCCTGCTCCAAAAGGCAGGATATGCGAGCAGCTGCCCAACTCTACTTCTTCTTCCCCTTCGCAAATTGGCGCGCCAGAAATTCCGCGAGCACTTCGACACGCGCGGGGCGCGGCCCGCCGGGAGGGGTGACAAGATGGACGGCGCCCTCGGGCTGCTTCCAGCCCTTGAGGATCACCTCGACCTCACCGGAGGCGATCGCCTCGCCCACGATGAAGTCGGGCAGGTCGGCGATGCCGAGCCCTGCGATCAGCGCCGGCATCACCGCCTCGCCGTTGTTGACGCGGAGCCGACCGCCAGGCCGCACGCTCGCCTGCTCCCCCGCGGCGTTGGTGTAGTGCCAGATGTTGGGATTGGAGAGATAGGCGTAGCCGAAGCATTGGTGCTGGGCGAGTTGCATCGGATGCGTCGGCCGGCCGTGGCGCTTGAGATAGGAAGCTGCGGCGACGGTAAAGCGCGGCATAGCGCAGAGCCGCCGCGCGATCAGCGAGGAATCCGGCAGGCGGGCGATGCGCAGCCCGGCATCGAACCCTTCGCCGATCAGGTCGACCGTGGCATCGCTCAGGTGCAGGTCGATCGAGACCTCCGGATAGGCCTTCAGGAATTCCGGCAGCAGCGGCGCCACGTTCTTGACGCCAAAGCTCATCGGGACCGCAAGCTTGACCAGCCCGCGCGGCACCGCGGATTGCGCCAGCGCCTCGTTCTCCGCGGCTTCGCCGTCGGCCAGCAGGCGCGCGGCGCGCTCGGCGAGCTTTTGTCCGGCATCGGTCAGCGCGAGCCGTCGCGAGGTGCGGTTGAACAGCCGCGCACCGAGCCGCTCCTCGAGCCGGCCGACCGCCTTGGAGACGGTCGCCTTCGACAGCGCCAGTTCGCCTGCCGCGCCGGCAAAGGAGCGCAGCTCGACGACCTTAGCGAAGATCGCCAGCGCTTCGAAATCCGGAAGTCTTGCCATTTCGCCCTTTAGTGCATTTTTGGAAACAATGAATTTCAATAGTTTCTATTTCTATACCATGGCGGGGGGCTTATCCAACAGGCCAACGAAATTCCGGCCAGGCAGCCAAAACATGAGAGAAATCCAATGACCACAAAGCTCCCGGCAAGGCCGCGGTGGTCGGCTATACCAAGGGCGCGGCACGCGACTCGGCCCACGCGGCATCACCGTCAACGTGGTGCAGCCCGGCTCGATCGACACCGACCTCAACCCGAAGGATGCCGGCGATTTCGCCGAAGCCCAGCGCAGCCTGCACGCGCTGCAGCGCTTCGGACGGCCGAAGGAAGTCGCGGCCGGCGTCGCTTTTCTCCCAAGCCCCGAAGCCTCCTTCGTCACGGGTACGGTGCTCAATGTCGATGGCGGGTTCGGCGCCTGATCGAAATCGAGACGGCCGGACGCGCCAGGCGCCCGGTCCGCTTCCAATCGCTTAACCAGGGAATATTCACATGATCGCGTTAAAGCCCTTTGCAAAGCTCGGCGGTGCCGACCACGGCTGGCTGAAGGCGAAGCATCACTTCTCCTTTGCCGACTACTACGACCCCGCCAACATCAGCCACGGTAGCTTACGCGTGTGGAATGACGACGAGATCGCCCCCAATACCGGCTTTCCGCCGCATCCGCAC
>JAFAUV010000395.1 GCA_019243075.1 Bradyrhizobium sp. | reverse complement strand
GTGCCGCCCGAACGTTTCGCGGCGCTCATTGCGCGCGAGAATCAAAAGTGGCGCCAAGTTGCCAAAGATGCGAAAATCCTGGTCGCGAACTAATCGATTCCTTGCATCGCGCAGGCAAACCAGAATGGCCGGATCAAAGTCGTCCCGTGTCGGGGAGAAACCGCGGCGTTCGCCGTCGCTGCCGGCAGAGCCGACCAGCCGTCTGGCTCCGCAGGAAGAATCGCGGGCACTGGTAGACCGCGTCTATGCGGAGATCCAGGAGGCTATCCGCGAAGGGGTGATCAAGTCGGGTTATCGCCTCGTGGAGCGCGACATTGCCGCCCAGCTGAACGTCAGCCGGACACCGGTCCGGGAAGCGCTGAGACTGCTCGAAGCCCACGGGCTCGCGTCCTCGGTGACGGGCCGAGGCCTCGTCGTCACGTCGCTCACGCCGGGCGAGATCGCCGAGCTTTATCACGCCTGGGAGATGATCGAGGGCGTCGCCGCCTTCACCGCGGCGCAGAACGCCACCGATCTCGAAATCGACGCGCTACGTCAGATTCATTCGTTATGGAATCCGGACGACACGGCGCAGAATCTCGGCCGGCTTAACAAACGCTTCCATCTCGCGATCCATGTTGCGACACATAACCGCTTCCTCATGCGCTGTTCGCGCACGATCGATGATTCGGTCAGCCTGCTCGGATTTTCAACCTATTCATTGCCGCGGCGCGGCCGCGAGGTTGTCGTCGAGCACGGCGCGATTGTTGACGCGATTGCGGCACGAAACCCTGCGGCCGCCGCTGCTGCCGCGCAGGCGCATATCCGGCGCGCCGGCCAGTTGCGGATGGCCGACGGCTCCGATGCGATCAGGGCGCTTTCAGCTGGGGATGCCCATCCGCAGCCTTCCCGTGCGAGTTGGCGTTGAGGCCATGGGTGCTTCTCCGCCGCCGGCCGACCATCCGCCTTCCTATTGGGCCGCCACCCGTGGCCCCGGCGAACAATTCGACGCGCTGACGTCGGACTGTGAAACCGATTTCCTGATAATCGGTGGCGGGTTCTCCGGCCTCTCGGCCGCCTATCGCCTTCGCGCGCTCGGCGCCGATTGCATCTTGCTGGAAGCAAACGACGTTGGCTGGGGCGCAAGCGGGCGCAACGGTGGCATGGTGGTGCCTCGTTACAAGCACACGTTTCCGACGCTGGCCAAAGACTACGGAAGGGAAACCGCGCTCGCCATGCATCGCGCGGCGCATCGTGCTGTAGATCTGATCGAAACGCTGGTGCGCGACGAAAACCTGGATTGCGGTTTTACGCGGTGCGGACATCTGACGCCATTCGTGCATGAGCCCGACGCGAAACGTTTTGCCGCTGATGTGGACTGGCTCGCAAACGAGGCCGCCGACACCGTGCCGCGCCTGCTCGACCGTGCCGAGATCGAAACCCGCACCGGAACGCCGTTCTACAGCGGCGCCTACTTCGAGCCGCGGGGCGGCGCTGTTCATCCGCTGCGTTACAGCCGGCAGCTTGCCGCTGCCGTCGCGCGGCGCGGCGGACATATTCATACGCGCACACAAGTGCTGTCGTGGTCTCGCGAGGGCTCATCGATCCGGGCAAGGACGCCCAACGCGACGGTCCGGGCTCGCAGGCTGTTGCTGGCGACCAATGCGCATACGGACCTGACGCAGGCCGGCACCGTTCTCAAGCGCTGCGTCATCCCGATCACCTCTTCGCTGGTCGCAACCGCCCCGCTCACCGACGCCCTGCGCAAGGCAATCCTGCCGCAAGGCAATGTGGTTACCGACGCCAAGCGATTAACCAACTACTTCCGCATTTCCGAGGATGGCCGCATGATCTTTGGCGGCCGGGGCGGCGCTTCGCATCAAGAATCTGAAACGATCTACAGTCGCCTTAGACGCGAGATGGCTCAAATATATCCCGACCTTGCAGACCGGCGTATCGATTTCCGGTGGTCCGGTCGGGTCGCGGTCACGCTGGATGGACTGCCCCGGGTCGGAAAGCTGAATGACCAGGTTTTTTTCGCAATGGGCTATAACGGGCGCGGCGTGGCGTTGGCGACCTTGCTGGGTCACATGCTCGCTGATCTCAGCGCTGGCCAACCGGGCGAACTCGGTCCGATAACGGGACCGATGACGACAATTCCATTTCACGCTTTCCGCGTTCCGGCCAAAAAGGTTGTTATGACGTATTACAAATTGCGAGACGCACTCGGGCTTTAGGCAACGCCGCGAAAGCAGGGAGCGTCGCGAGCTACAAGCCAGATCGCTGCGCGCAGGCCCACATCGTGGGGTCCTCGATCGAGCGGCACGGCGAGCGTCGTCAGACCATCGGTCGCTTAGCCCTGAGCTGCCCTGAACACTTCGGTAGTTCCGATAGTCGCACGAACTTGATGACGGCTCGGCCTGCAATCGGCGATTCACCTGGTGTTTCCGTTGTTTTCGGAGGGGAAAACGCAAAGTCGGAACGTTGTCAAAGCTCTTTGCTCCATTGCGGACAAGTTGTTGGGCTTTCGACGCTGGCCAATTTGTACATCCAAGCTCAGTCGAACAGCTTGGCCGAATGTGATCGCGACTTGACGCCTTTCAATGTATTAGTCTATTTATGCAAGTAACAGAGCTGCCGGCTCGCGAGCTGGGCGTTAGAGAGGTTACGTTGGAGGAAATTCGCATCGAGCGCCGCGATGGCATCGCTCATGTCATTCTGAACCGTCCATCGGTGAAAAATGCCGTGACGCTCGCGATGTGGCGCGAGTTGGCCGCAATCTTCTCGCGCCTTGCCAACGACCGCGATGTCCGCGGCGTCGTGCTCAAGGGCGCTGGCAAGCACTTTTCCGTCGGCGCCGACATCTCCGAATTTGAAAAGATCAGGGACGACAGGCACCAGAGCGCCGCCTACGAGGTCGCGGTCGACAACTGCTCCGGCGCGATCGCCGCTTTGGGAAAGCCGGTTGTGGCCACCATATCGGGCTATTGCCTTGGCGGGGGCTGCCATCTCGCGCTGGCATGCGACTTTCGCTTTGCCGATCGCACCGCGACGATCGGCATTCCCGCCGCCAAGCTGTCGATCATCTATGGGGTGAACAGTGTGCAGCGCCTATTGGCCTTGACGGGTGTATCGAACGCCAAGCGGATCCTTTACTCGGCGGACCGCTATCCGGCCGAGCAGGCCGTTTCGATGGGGTTGGTCGACGAATTGCATGAGGACGTCGGCCTCGCTGCCGAAATGTTTCTCGGGCGCCTGTCGGACAATGCACCGCTGTCGATCGCCGGCGCCAAGTATATGCTGAACGGGTTGTCGACAGGCCCCGGCGCGCTTGACCTCGCCGCGGCGCAACGGCTGATCGACGAGGCCTCCGACAGCGAGGATTTCAGGGAAGGCCGACGCGCTTTCGCCGAGAAGCGGCCGCCGCGATTTCGCGGTGAATAGAGAAGGGGGAAGGAAGCGTGTCTTGGAGGGCGATCAATGAAGCCTGCCAAGTTTGAATACGTATTGCCGTCGACGGTGGGCGCCGCCGTCGCGGCGCTGGTCGCGTCGAAGGGCGAGGGCAAGGTGCTGGCTGGCGGCCAAAGCCTGTTGCCGCTCCTGAACTTCCGGATGGCGCGGCCCGCAGTCCTCGTCGACCTTAACGCCATCAGCGGCCTATCATATATCGAAGAACGCAGTGACCGCATCGCGATCGGGGCGCTGACGCGCCATCGTGAGCTCGAGCAATCGCCCTTGATCGCCGCGAAGCTGCCGGTGATGGCGGCTGCGATGCGACACGTGGCGCATCTGGCGATCCGCAACCGCGGCACGATCGGAGGAAGCCTGTCCCATGCCGATCCCGCCGCCGAACTCCCGATGCTTTCGGTGTTCTACGATGCGACGATCTCAGTCCAGGGGCCGGACGGGCGCCGAACCATCGCCGCGGAAGAGTTCTTCGTCGACGCTCTGACGAACTGTCTGGAGCCCGAAGAGATCGTGGTGGAGATCGAGTTTCCGATCCTGCAGCACGATGGCTGGGCGTTCGAGGAAGTGGCGCGCCGCTTCGGCGACTTTGCGCTCGCAAGCATCGCGGTCTCGGTCCGCCCTGGGCCGGCCGGGTTGAAAGAAGCGCGCGTCGCCCTCATGGGCGTGGCCGATACGCCGCTGCGCCTTCGGGAGGCGGAGCAGGAGCTCATCGCGATGGAGCTCGACAACCGGACTCCGCAGCGCTTTTCGGAGATCGTCGTCTCCAAGGTCTCGCCTAACGACGATCTTCACGCCTCAGGCGAATACCGCAAGCATCTGCTGGCGCAACTATCCAAGCGCGCGCTGCAGACGGCGCTGGCTGCGAAAGGGTGATCCGGCCATGGCCAACGTTTCTGTCACGGTGAACGGAGAGGTGTACGACGTATCGGACGTCGAGCCGCGCCTGCTTCTTTCGGATTTCCTACGCGACAGGCTTGGGCTCACCGGCACGCATGTCGGGTGCGAGCATGGCGTCTGCGGCGCCTGCACGGTGCTGGTGAACGGCGACAGCGTCCGCTCCTGCCTGTTGCTGGCCGTCCAGACCCACGGTGCTGAAATCACGACCGTCGAAGGGCTCGGCTCCCCGGATCAGCTCAACGTGTTGCAGGCGCAGTTCCGCGAGCACCACGGGCTCCAGTGCGGCTTCTGCACCCCCGGCATGCTGATGACGGGCGAAGACCTGCTCCGGAAATACCCGCTCGCGACCGACGAGGACATCCGCGAAGGGCTCTCCGGAAATCTCTGCCGCTGCACGGGCTACCAGAACATCGTCGCAGCGATCCGTAGCGCTGCCGCATTGCGGCGGGAGGAGAAGCCATGAAACTCAACTTTCTCGCCGCCGGGCGCGTTCGGATGAAAAAGAGCATCTACGTGCCCGGCGCCGACCGCAGCGAGATGATCGATCTTCCCGTCAGCAGCGCGCTGATCCGGCACAAGCAGGGCAACGTGCTGTTCGATACCGGTTGCCATCCGTCGGTGGTCGACAATGCTGAAGGCCGGTGGGGGCCGCTCGCCAAGGTCATGAAGCCGCTGATGAGCGCGGAGGAAACCTTGCTGCCGAGCCTCGCCTGCACCGGGCTCGGTCCTGACGACATCGACATTGTCGTGAACTCGCACTTCCACCCCGATCATTGCGGCTGCAACCAGTTCTTCCGCAAGGCGACGATCATCGCGCACGCCAGCGAGATCGAAGCCGCCACGGCGCCAGATGCCGAGAAGGCCGGCTATCTCAAGGCGGATTGGGACTACGGGCAACCGATCGAGACGGTCGGCGGCCAGAAGGATCTGTTCGGCGATTCCAGCATCGTGCTGCTGCCGCTGCCCGGCCATACGCCGGGCATGCTCGGCGCGCTCGTCAGCCTCGATCGCGGCGGACAGTTTCTGCTCGCCTCCGACTCCGTCAGCCTCCGACAGCACCTCGACACCGACGCCGCGCCCCGCAACACCTGGAATGTCGAGCAGCAGTTAAAGACTTACGAAGAGGTCCGCCGGATCGAAAAGAGTGGCGCCACCGTCATCTGCGGCCACGACGACCAGCAATGGCAAAGCCTGCGCAAGGGGAGCGAGGGTTATGAGTAGCGATCAGCGCGCTCATCTCTTAGACGCCATGCGGCCGAAGTATGTCGGTGCGCCGATCAAGCGCACCGAGGATCCGCGTCTGCTCACCGGCAAGGGCGATTACACCGCCGACCGGAAGCCAGACCGACCGCTGCATCTCGCGTTCCTGCGCAGCGGCCAGCCGCATGCACGGATAGCGGGGATCGACATCTCGGCGGCGCAGGCAGCACCAGGTGTGGTCGCGGTGCTCGCCGCCGATGACATCGCCGACGACTTCAAGCCGGTCATTCCGTTCTCGCGGATGCCGAATTATTATGCGACGCCGATCGTGCCGCTTGCCTGCAAGAAAGTGCGATATGTCGGCGAAGCCGTGGTCGCGGTCATCGCCACCTCGCGCTATCTTGCCGAGGACGCGCTGGAGCTGATCGAGGTAGATTACGAGCCGCTCCGCCCGATTGCGCGCGCCGAGATGGCCGTCGCCGACGGCGCGCCACTGCTGCACGAAGAGGCCGGCACCAACGTCCTGATCGCGCGCGAATTCAAGAAGGGCAACGTCGCCGCTGACCTCAAGGCCGCTGCGGTCAGGGTGAGTGGACGTTTCGAAATGACGCGCAAAGCGCCGCTTGCGATGGAGCCGCGCAGTTGCTGTGCGGAGTACGACAAGCGGCGCGACGCCATCACGCTTTATACATCCTCGAACATCCCCGGCATCGTCCGCGATGCGATATCGGAATCGCTCAATCTTCCGGGGCATCGCCTGCGGGTGGTCGCACCAGACGTCGGCGGCAGCTTCGGCTCGAAGGGCTCGCTTTATCCGGAGGAGCTCCTGATCTGCATCGCCGCGCGCAAGCTCCGCCGTTCGATCAAGTGGACCGCGGACCGGCTCGAGGACGTCAGCAGCAGCAGCCAGGCCTTCGCCGAGGTCGTGGATGCGGAGATGGGTTTTGACGCGAACGGCGTCGCGACATCGCTCGAGGCGGACGTGATCGGGGATGTCGGCGCTTTCTCGATCTACCCCTGGACCTGCGGTCTGGAGCCCGTGCAGGTCGTGAGCTTCCTCCCCGGTCCCTACAAGATCGCATCCTATCGCGGCTCGGTGCGCGGGGTTGCCACCTGCAAGCCGCCGACCGGCCCTTATCGCGGCGTCGGCCGGCCGATATCGACCTTCGTTACCGAACGCCTGATGGACCTCGGCGCCAGGGCGTTGGGCATCGATCCGCTGGAGATCAGGCGACGCAATCTGGTTCGCGCGGAAGAATTCCCGTACCGGATCGCGTCCGGAATCATCTGGGACAAGACCGGCTTTGTCGAATGTCTCGATGCCGCCGCCGAGACGGCCGGCTACGACGCGCTGCGCAAGCAGCAGGCGGAGGCGCGGAAGCAGGGACGGCTGTTCGGCATCGGCATTGCGTCCTATGCCGAACTGACCGGCATCGGCTCGCGGATCTCCGCCGCGCCGGGAATGCCGATCAATACCGGCTCTGAAACCGCGAAGATCACGATCGACTCGACGGGGTCCATCACCGCAGCCTTCGGCGTCGCCTCCCACGGTCAGGGGCTCGAGACGACGCTGGCGCAGATCGTCTCCGACGATCTCGGGGCACGCTTCGAGGATGTTCGCGTCGTCCAAGGCGACAGTGACGAGGTGCCGATGTCGACCGGGACCTATGCCAGCCGCAGCGCCGTACTCGGGGGCGGCGCCGCCAAGCACGCCTCGAAGCTTCTCCAGGAGAAGATCAAGCGCGTCGCCTCTCATCTCCTGGAAGCCAACGCCGACGACATCGAGGTCCATGATGGCAACGCCGTCGTTCTCGGCACCGACCGCGCGGTGTCCTTCAAGCAGATCGCCAAGGCGGTCTATTCCGACATGAAGACGCTGCCGGTCGAGGCGCGCGAGGAACTGAGCGCAAGTTACACCTACGACCCGATCAACGGGACGACCGCCGCCGCCACCCACATCGCAGCCGTCGAGGTCGATCCGGCGACGTGCTTCGTGAAAATCCTCAAATTCGTCGTCGCCGAGGATTGCGGGCGGATCATCAACCCGATGATCGTCGACGGCCAGGTGCATGGCGGCGTCGCGCAGGGCATCGGAGCCGCGCTGTTCGAGGAGTTGATCTATGACGACGACGGCCAGCTCCTGAGCGCGAGCCTCGTCGACTACGTAATCCCCTCCGCGCCCGAAGTGCCGCTGATGGACGTCGTCCATGTCGAAAGCGAATCCGCCGTCGCTGGCGGTTTTCGCGGCATGGGCGAGGGCGGCACCATCGGCGCACCGGCTGCGATCGCCAACGCGATTGCGGATGCGCTGTCGCCGCTCGATATCGACGTTTCCATTCTCCCGATGACCCCGGAGCGCATCTTCAGGCTCATCGAACAAGCGAAACTCAAAGCAAAAGGACAAGCAGATGACTGATCTCAAAGGACGTGTCGCGCTGGTGACGGGCGGCGGTCGCGACGTAGGCGCCGCGATATCGAAGACGCTGGCGAAGAGTGGCGCCTCGGTAGCCGTGAACTACCACAGCTCGAAGGCCGAGGCGGAAGCCGTCGTCGCCGAGATCGAAAAGGCCGGCGGCAAGGCCAAAGCATACCAGGCAGATATTTCGGACGCGGAAGTCGTCAAGAAAATGATCGGCGGAGTCAAGAACGACTTCGGCGGCCTCGACATCCTCGTCAACAATGCCGGCCTGGTTCTCCGCAAGCGCTTCAGCGAAAGCACGCCCGAGGATTGGAAAAAACAGATCGACACCTGTCTCTACGGTGCGCTGAACTGCTCTCACAGTGCCGGGCCGCTTTTGGAGGCGTCGGGCCAAGGCCGCATCATCTCCATCATGGGCGACTCCTCCAGGGTCGGCGAGTCCGGACTCGCACTTGCCGCCGCGGCACGTGCGGGCACGATCGCGCTGATGAAGTCGCTGGCTCGCGAATGGGGCCGCTCGGGCGTGACCGCGAATTCCATCTCGCTCGGGCTGATCGAAACCGTCCACGACAAGACCTGGGTGGATGCCAACCGCGAGAAGCTGGTCAAGGCCTACGCCATCCGCCGGCTCGGACTGCCGTCCGACGTGGCGCCGCTGGTCACCTTGCTCGCCTCCGACGCCGGAAGCTGGATCACGGGGCAGGTCATCAGCGTCAACGGCGGATACTCGATGGTCTAGCGCGGAGGCAACGATGCTGCACGTTGATCTGATCGCACCGGTCGCGACGCTGCTCGATCGCCATGCTTCGAGGCGGCCGGAGCAGGTCGCCTACTGGGACTCATCCCGGTCGGTGACCTACGCAGAGCTTGCCGCGCGCACGGCCTCGATCGCCGCGAACCTGACCAAGGCCGGCCTCAAGGAAGGCGACAAGGTCGCGATCTATCTGCCGAACGGCGTCGACTGGATCGAGGCCTGCTTTGCCGCGCTGCGCGCCGGCGCGGTGGTGGTGCCGATCAGCTTCGATGCGGCGGAAGGCGAGATCAGCTATCGCCTGACGGACGCCGGCTGCAGCTTCGTCGTCACGGCGACCGCAAGAAGGGAACTAGTCGGAAAGATCTGCAACGATGCCGGCATTGCGCTGCAGGTCATCTTCGCCGGCGCGGATGCGAGAGGGGCCGGCGCGTCGATGGCTAATCTCGCCGAAGGCCGGGCGGCGTCGCCGCTCGATCCCGTCGATATCGACCGTTCCTCGTTCATCATCTACACCTCGGGCACCACGGGCCGGGCGAAAGGCGTGCTGCTGTCGCTGCGCGGCATGCTCTGGATCGCCGCCGCGTGCTGGGCCCCGATCGGCAAGTTGACGGAGAAGGACGCCGTTCTTTCGCCGCTGCCTCTGTTCCACTCCTACGGGCTCAATTTGTCAGTGCTGAGCGTGCTCGCGGTCGGCGCGAGCGAGCACATCATGGAGCGGTTCTCGCCGCAGCAGGCGCTCGACCTGTTGCAGACCGGCAAATATTCGATCATGCCGGGCGTGCCGACGATGTTCCATTATCTGCTGCTTCGGGCCCAGGAAGCCGGCGTCGAGCGTCTCGGCTCCGTGCGCCTCTGCATCTCCGCCGGCGCGATCATGCCGGCAAGCCTCAACAAGGCATTCGAGGATCGCTTCAAAACCCGCCTCCTGGATGGATACGGAATCACGGAGACGTCCACCATGGTCACGATGAACTGGTTGCATGGCGCGCGGCCGATGGGCTCCTGCGGATTGCCCGTGCCGGGCCTCGCCGTGCGGATTATTGATCCCACTTCCTCGGAGGATGTACCGATCGGCTCGGAGGGCGAGTTGATCGTGCGCGGGCCCAATCTGATGCAGGGCTATCACAACAAACCCGCGGAGACCGCATCAGCGTTGAAAAAGGGCTGGTACCACACCGGTGATCTCGCGAAGTCAGACGCCAGCGGCTATCTGACGATCACGGGCCGCATCAAGGAACTGATCATCCGTGGCGGACAAAACATCGCCCCCGCCGAGATCGAGGAGGTCGTCGTCAAGCATCCGCAAGTCCGGGATTGCGCGGTCGTGGGCGTGAAGCACGCGACATTAGGGGAGGTGCCTTTCCTGTTCGTCGTCGCCAAGGAGAACGAGCTGGATGTGGCTTCACTGATGGATCACTGCCGGGCGCATCTGTCGTCCTACAAGGTTCCCGAAGCAACCCATCTCGTCAGCGAGATTCCCCGCACGGGCTCGGGCAAAATCATGCGTTTCAAGCTGGTCGAGGCGTTGAACCAGGCGTGAACGGCCCGATCCGTCAGTCGACGGATCGCGGCCCCAAGGCGCCAAAGGCCTTGGGGTCGTAAGCCAGCCGGTAGCGCATGTCGGCTGCGACGATGGGCTGCCTACAGTGGTTGCAGGCGACCTGCGCAAAGAAGTCATGTCCGCATGTGAGATGGGTGAGCGCGAGCGGAGGCTTGCCCTTCGCAAGCCAGCGGTCGCCCCAGCGCAGCATCACGATGAAGGGACCATAGAGGTCCATTCCCATGTCGGTGAGGAGATATTCGTAGCGGTCGGGTGCGCTCTGATATTGCCGGCGATAGAACACGCCGCTGGCGACGAGGCGGTTCAGCCGGTCGGTCAGGATGTTCGGCGCGATCGCGAGCTCGTTCAGAATCTTGTCGTAGCGGCGATTGCCGAAGAAGCCTTCGCGCACCACCATGAAACTCCATTTGTCGCCGATCACCTCCAGCGCGCGCGACACCGAGCTCGGGCGCCCGAGGGAGAACCGATTGCCGTCGGAGGCTCGTCTGGTGTTGCGCCCCTCCCTGGCCGGAGATCGTCCGGCGCCCGGACCATCGCGGTATCTGGCGTCGCGCGCCGAAACGCTTTCTCCGCAATGCGAGCACGTTACCGTGGGATGGCTGTCGCAGCCACAGCTTGTGTGGACCAATGTCAGCGGCGGCGGCTTGCCCTTGGCGAGCCAGCGATCGCCGAACTGCATCAGCGCGATGAAGCTCGGATAGAGATC
Organism: Bradyrhizobium sp.; assembly: GCA_019243075.1. GTDB lineage: Bacteria > Pseudomonadota > Alphaproteobacteria > Rhizobiales > Xanthobacteraceae > Bradyrhizobium. The sequence goes on along the minus strand of JAFAUV010000395.1, from coordinate 2,377 downwards.
GAAGCCCATCTTGGTGAGGCGGTATTCCTTGCGCTGCGACGATCCGGGCGAGACCTGGCGAAAGATCGCGAGCTGCGTCAGCTTCTTCAGCCGGTCGGTCAGGGTCGCCCGCGGAATGCCGAGCGCCGAACGGAACGCCTCGAATGTCTGCGTGCCGAAGAAAGCCTCGCGAATGATCAGGAAGGCCCAGGCATCGGAGACGATATCCAGCGTCCGCGCGACCGAACAGTTGCGCTCGGTCCTGGCGGCCTTGGCCCGCCCTGCGGCCGCTTTCGGCCTCGGCTTTTCCGCGGACTTCGCTGTCCGAATCTTGGCGGCGACGGGCATGCCTAACGGTCCATTCACACGGCCGCCGCGGCGGCAGCTTCTGAAAGATGCGCACCTGTATCACATCGTCGCAATTGACTTGCAGGAAATATCAGTCTAGTTACGCATGTCATATAAGTCTAGTTATGATAGTAATAAAAATCAGAGATCGGCGCATACGAACGTCGGGGGAGGAGTGCCATGAAGCTGAAAATCGCAAGTGTAATCGCAAGTGTCCTGATCGCAACGGCAGCGATCTTGTTCATCAGTGGTAGCGCCGGCGCCCAAACCGCGGCGATCTCGGACGACGCTGTCAGGATTGGCGTGCTGACCGATATGTCCGGCCAGTTCTCGCACGAATCCGGCGAGGGAGCAGTGACGGCGGTGAAGATGGCCGTCGAGGATTTCGGCGGCAAGGTGCTCGGCAAGCCGATCGAGGTGCTGGTTGCCGATCACCAGAACAAGCCGGACATCGCCTCGGCGCTGGCGCGCAAATGGTTCGATGTCGATCACGTCGACATGGTCGCCAATCTCATCAATTCCTCGATTGCGCTCACGGTTTCCGGACTTGCCAAGGAAAAGAACCGGATTGCCATCATCAACGGCTCGGGCTCGTCTCGGCTGACCGGCGATGCCTGCACGCCGAACAGCATTCACTATGCCTATGACACCTATGCGCTTGCGCGCGGGACAGGTAGCGCGCTGGCCAAGGAGGGCAAGAAGTCGTGGTTCTTCCTCACCGCCGACTACGCGTTCGGGCACGCCCTGGAGGCCGATACCTCGGCCGTGGTGAAGGCGATGGGCGGCGAGGTCATCGGGTCGGTCCGCTATCCGGTCGAGACGTCGGATCAGTCCTCTTTCCTTCTGCAGGCACAGTCCTCTAAAGCGCAGGTCGTGGCATTGGCCGGCTCCGGCAACGTGCTGGTCAACTCGATCAAATCGGCTCAGGAGTTTGGCATTCCCCAGGGCGGCCAGACGCTGGCGGGACTATTGGTCTGGATCACCGACATCAAGGCACTCGGCCTTGCGTCGGCTCAAGGGCTGGTGCTGACGAATGCCTTCTACTGGGACCGCGACGACGAGACGCGCGCCTGGTCCAAGCGCTTCTATGAGCGGATGAAGCGAATGCCCCATATGGGTGACGCCGGCGACTACTCCTCGACCATGCATTATCTGCAGGCGATCCAGGCCGCCGGCACCGACGAAGCGCAGGCCGTCATGAGCAAGATGCGCGAGATCCCGATCAACGACTTTTTCGCCAAGAACGGCCGTATCCGTGAGGACGGACGCATGGTGCATGACATGTATGTCTACGAGGTCAAGAAGCCGTCCGAGTCGAGAGGCGAATGGGATTACTACAAGTTGCGCGAAGTGATCCCCGGCGATCAGGCGTTCCGTCCGCTCAAGGACAGCGCCTGCCCGTTGGTCAAGAAGGGCTAAGCAAGCACGTTAAGCGGGCTCCCGATGCGAAGGCAGCGCGCGCCCACTCCGTTGGAGGTTTCGTCATGGATCAGAACGTCGTCGCAGCCGGTTCGCGCGTCCGATCCGGAAATCCGATCCAATCCGGCGCTGAATACATCGAGAGCCTGAGAGGACGGAGGCTGAAGGTCTATCTGATGGGCGAGATGGTCGAGGAACCGGTGGACCATCCGATCATCCGGCCTTCGATCAACGCGGTCGCCCAGACCTACGATCTCGCCAACGAGGATCCCGAACTCGCGTCCGCCGTCTCGCCCTTCACCGGCGATCGCGTCAATCGCTTCCTGCACGTCTCGTCGAGTGCCGCCGATCTCGTCATGCAGAACAAGATGCAGCGCCGCCTGGGTCAGCTGACCGGCACCTGCTTCCAGCGTTGCGTCGGAATGGACGCGCTCAATTCGCTGCATTCAGTGACCTATGATTTGGATGAGAAGTACGGGACCGACTATCACGCCCGCTTCACCAAATTCCTTGCGCGGATGCAGAGCGCGAACTTCGTCATCGGCGGTGCCATGACCGATGTGAAGGGCGATCGTGGCAAGTCTCCCTCGCAACAGGCGGATCCGGATCTGTTCGTCCATGTCACGCGCCA
>JAFAUV010000045.1 GCA_019243075.1 Bradyrhizobium sp. | reverse complement strand
TGCAGGGCCGGCAGATATTCGCCGTAGACGATCGAGGGCGGCACGTTCCAGGTCGGATTGACCGTGATGTACTTCATCGCCTCGGTCAGAAGCGGCGTGGCATGGATGCCGGGCTTGCCGGTCACGACCCGGGTGGTCCAGACCTGGGCGCCGTTCTGCATCACCTTCAGCGTAAAGTCGGGAATGTTGAGGATGACATAGGCATCGCCAATCGGAGCGGCGCCGAGATCGCGCGGCAGCCAGCGCCAGCGCTCCATATTCACGATCACGGTGTCGATCTGCTTGTCGCGCTTGGGCGAGTTGATGGCGGCGACCGTGCGGTTGTCGAGGTTGCCGGTGGCGGCAAGGTCGGCGCCTTCCTGGAAGCGGCGCACGGCCTCCGCCACCTTGGCATCGTAGTGGGTGTCGTCGGCGTTCCCGCCGACGCCGAGCTTGGCGCGCAACTGCGGCACGCGCGGATCTTCCATCAAAACTTCCGCCTGCTTCTTGGCTTTTGGCGCGGTGTATTTCAGCACCGGGCCGTCAGCGATCGTGATGAGGGGACCATTGCCCTGGCCGCGCAGCTCGGCGAGCTTTTTCTTCAGCTCCTGATAGAGCTTTTGCGGCGGGTTGTAGCTGTCGAGCGCAGTCGACGCGTCCTTCGCGGTCGTGACGCTGGCGAGGACTTCCGCCGGATCGATCGGGTGCTCCGGATATTGGATGTCGGCCGAAACCTGCGACCAGTGCATGCGGCCGCTCTGGGCCTGACGGGCGTAGTCGAGCACGCTCTCGGTGAGCTTCAGGTCGGCTTCGGCGAGGGCATCCGGCGCCGTGGCGGCGGCAAAATCCGGCACCGGATAGTCGTTTGCATTGAGACCGTCGGAAGCGGCATCCTTGAGCCGGGCGATCACGCCCTTGGCGTTCTCGTTGAGGCTGCCGCCCTGGGTCCAGATCGGCGCGTAGTCGCGCGAGCCGTAGAACTTCTCCACGGCGGCCCGCTCGGCCTTGCGCTCGAAATAGCGCAGGCTCTTGGCTGCCAGCAGGTCCTTGAGCCTGTCGGCGACCGGCTGATCGGCCGGCGCAACGTTGCTTGCGGCCTTGGCGGGTTCCGTGGCCGGTTCCTTGGCGGGCTCGTTGACCGGCTCCTTTGCCGATTCTTTGGCGGGCTCGCCGGCCGGTGCCGACGGAGCCTCGGTAGTCGTCGTCGGCGCAGCGGGCGGGGCGACGGCGGTATCCGTCGTTGGCGAAAGCGGCACGCTCGGAGCCAGTGCCGCGTCCGCCGCGGGCAGACCGACCGGGGGCGGCGGGGCGACGACGTCAGCGGTTCTGTTCTCGGCAGGCTTGGCTTCGGCAGGCTTGGCTTCGGCAGGCTTGGCTTCGGCGGGCTTGGCTTCGGTGGGCATGGCTTCCGCGGGCTTGATGTCCGCAGGCTGGGCTTCCGCGGGCTTCTCCGCAGGTTTCGCGGCGGCGCTCGCAGCCGGCGGCGTCGAGGCCGTGGTGTCCATCTTGAAATCGGCCGCGGTGGGCGGCGGCAGATTGACCGGCTCGGGGCGGGGGACCGCAGCGTCGATCGCGAGTTCGGCAGGCGTGCTGCGCGAGGGATTCTGTGCCATCGCCGAGGTTGCGGACACCGTGAGGATAGTTGCCGCGACGGCCATCAATACGCGGTCAACTCCACCACGATCCTTCGTACAATCTCGCATCGTCACAGCCCTCGGGTGATACTGCCCCGCGTGGAACAGTTCTGGTTATGGTCGGCCGGCTTCGGCCCAATCCGGCCTGCCGATCTTGCTCCGGTTTGCCCGCCTCGATCCGTTGCAAACGACACGCAAGCAAACGATACACAGGCACCGCTGGTCCAGCCAGCACCTGAAAGGACCTCTCACGACAAACTGACCTTGAGACCCCGTTCGCCCTCGCGCGCTTTTTGCCACGCACCCCTTCATTTGTCTGTCACCGACAAGCCACGGTTCAAATCTTCTGAAATCGCCGTGGGTTGTGGATTTTTCTGATCCTCGCGAGCTGCCCTGCTACTCACTGCTGGGCCTGGCCGGATGATCGTCGGCAGCGGCCTCGTCGAGCTTGCGGTAAAGCGTGGACCGGCCGATTTTGAGCCGGCGCGCCACCTCCGACATCTGTCCGCGATAATGCGCGATGGAAAAGCGGATGATCTCGTTCTCCATTTCCTCTAACGGCCGCACTTCTCCGGAGGCCGTCAGCATCGACAACAGGCCGTTGGTCTGGATCGGCGAAATCGGTATTTCACTACCGGAGATCATGGGGGGTGCCGAGGGCTGAATCGCCGGCGAGACGATCAGGGGTTCACTGTGCTGCAGGTCGGTGACCGGCGGCTGCGCCTGGACCAGCGGAAAATCCGACAGTCCCAACTGGTCGCCGTCGCTCATCACGACGGCGCGGTAGACGGCGTTTTCGAGCTGGCGGATATTGCCGGGCCAATCGAGCTGCGAAAGATACGCCATCGCCTCGCCGGTGATGCCGTTGATGGCGCGGTTTTCCTCGGCGCCGAACCGCGCCAGGAAATGCCGGAGCAGGTGCGGGATGTCCTCCCGGCGCGCGCGCAGCGGCGGGATCGTCAGAGGCAGCACGTGCAGGCGATAGAACAGGTCCTCGCGGAAATGTCCGCCCTTGACCCGATCGAGCAGCTTGCGATTGGTCGCGGAGACGATGCGGACGTCGACTTTCACTGGCTTCCGCCCACCGACCGCTTCTACCGCGCCTTCCTGCAAGGCGCGCAGGAGTTTCACCTGCGCCGTGAGCGGCAATTCGGAGACTTCGTCGAGAAATAGCGTGCCGCCATGCGCTTCGACGAACTTGCCCATGTGGCGTTCGGTCGCGCCGGTGAACGCGCCTTTCTCGTGGCCGAACAGGATCGACTCCACGAGATTGTCGGGAATCGCGCCGCAATTGACCGCGACGAACGGCTTTGCCTTGCGCTCGCCCGAGCCATGGATGGCGCGAGCGAACAATTCCTTGCCGACGCCGGACTCGCCCTCGATCAGCACGGGAATCGCTGAGGAGGCTGCCTTCTGCGCGGTGCGCAAGACGCCCGTCATCGCTTCCGAGCGCGTGATGATGTCGGAGAAGGTCAGCCGGCCCTCGCGGCTGTGGCGGATGCGCTGCAGCTCGCCTTTCAAGGCGCTGGCGTTGAGCGCATTGCGCAGAGAGACCTGAAGCCGCTCGATGCCGACCGGCTTCACCACGAAATCCTGGGCGCCGGCACGCATCGCCGACACCACATT
>JAFAUV010000001.1 GCA_019243075.1 Bradyrhizobium sp. | reverse complement strand
TGGTGCCCGGCCAGAGCTTTATCGAATTCCTGCTGCGCCAGGGCTACGACGTCTACATGCTGGACTGGACCGCGCCGCGGCCGGAGGAGAAGTCGCTCGGCATGGAGGACTATGTTCTCGGCTTCATTCCGGATTGCATCCGCCGGGTCCAAGCCGATTCCGGCGAGGAGGATGTCTCCGTCATCGGCTATTGCTTCGGCGGGGTGCTGTCGCTGCTCTATGGCTCGATCTTCGACAACGGGCCGATGAAGAATCTGATCTGCTTCACCACGCCGATCGATTTCCGCGAGCTGACATTGTTCCACAATTTCGCGGATCGCCGCTACTTCGACGTCGACCACCTCGTCGACAGCGTGGGCAATGTGCCGCCCGAGATGATCCTGTCCTCGTTCGAGATGCTGCGGCCGGCCTCGCGCGTCACCAGTCAAATTCAGCTATGGGAAAACATCTGGAACGACGAGTATGTGAAGTCCTACCGCATGTTCGATCGCTGGGCGACCGATACGCTGCCCCTGGCCGGCGAGTATTTCCGCGCCATCACCAAGGACCTGTTGTGGGACAACAAGCTCTTCAACGACACCATGACGGTCGGGGGCCGCAAGGCCGATATCGGGCGCATCAAGGTGCCGATCCTGCATGCGGTGGCCGAGCACGACCACATCGTCCCCTATCAAGCGGCCAGGCACCTGATCGCCAAGGTCGGCTCTGAAGACAAGGAAGAGGTGATGCTGAAGGGCGGTCACGTCTCCCTTGTCGCCGGCGCCAACGCCCTTCGGCGGCTGTGGCCGAAGCTGGATTCCTGGCTGGGTGGAAGATCGATATGAGTGAAGCACGTTCCTATCCGCGTCGCGTCACGACCGATGCCGGCGAGATCGAATTTCGCCTGATGTCGCGCGCCGACGAGGACGCCGTGCTCGACTTTGCGAGGAAGCTGCCGACGCATGATTTGCTGTTCCTGCCGCGCAACATCAGCGAGCCGAAGGTGCTGACGGCCTGGATCAACGAGATCGAGCGCGGCGCCATCACGAGCCTGCTCGCCGCAAAGGAGGGCCGCGTCGTCGGCTGCGGCACGCTGGTGCGCGACCTGCATTCCTGGTCGCCCCATCTCGGCGAACTGCGCATGGTGGTGTCGATGGATGTGCGCGGGCAGGGGGTCGGCCGGGCGCTGTCACAGGAGACCTTTCTGCTCGCATTGGGGGCAGGCCTGGAAAAATTCTCGGTTCAGATGACGGTCGACCAGCGGGCGGCGATTGCCCTGTTCGAGAGCATGGGTTTCAAGGCGGAGGCGCTTTTGCGCGACCATGTCCGGGATGTCGACGGCAAAAAGCACGACATCGTCGTGCTTGCGCACAATGTCGCGCAGTTTGCGGCCCAGTTGGAGGCCTTTGGGATGCCGGAGGCAGTCCAGCCTTGAGCCGCGCACGAGCACCTTATTCACGCATTCGTGATACCGCGGTGCAGCATCTTTGTTGCATTGCACCATGGGCCGTGCCATATCAGGGCTGCCCCGGGCCAAATCCGGACGGGGTGAGCCATAGCTCAAACCTGAGGATGGAAAGAACCCATGACCACCGAAACCACCACCGTATTCGACACCGTCAAGGACGCCTTTGCGCCCGTCACCGAGGCGCTGAAGAATTTCCAGAATGTGGAAGTTCCCGAAGCTGCCCGCGAATTCGTCAAGAAGACCGCCAACACCGCCAAGGAGCGCGCCGCCGACGTTTACGCCGGTTCGGAGAAGGTGACGGCCGCGATCGAGACGGCCGTGACGGATTCCGTCAGCGAGGCCACCAAGATCAGCCGCAACATCCAGCAGGCGATCTATCAGGACGCCGAAGCGTTCTTCGCCGGCATCGACAAGCTTGCTTCGGCCAAGTCGCTGAACGAAGCCGTGCAGATCCAATCGGATCTCGCCCGTGCGCGCGGTGAAGTGTTGATCTCGCGGGCCAAGTCCAGCGCCGAATATCTTGGCAAGCTCGTTGCCAACGGTGCGAAGACCGCCCAGGACAACTTTGCCAAGGCCTACAACAAGACCGCCTGATCCGACCTCGATCGGCGATCGAAATTTTTAAGGCCCGCCAATGCGGGCCTTACTTTTTCGGCATCCGCGTTCATCATGGTGCTGCGCTAGCTTCGGCGCCGAGCGGCGTCTCGACCTTCATCTCCGACCTGGCCGGCTTGAAAGGCCCCCAACAGTCCCCTAGCTTTGCAGGCAGGTTGCGTTGCGAAACGATTCGACGCGTTTTGCGTTGGGTTCATTGATCCGTTTTCGTTGATCCGTTGGCGGCCGCCGCGACGTTTAGGCACCGGCCGTGATAAGGAGATGGTATGTCCGTTGCTGCGCAGACCCTCCGCCCGCCGTCCAGGACGCTGATGTTCCTGGAGGGGCGTGCCATTCACGAATTGGGCGCCTTTGTCGGAGCGTTGCCGCTTCTGTCGCTGGCGCCGCGCGGCGATGGCCATCCGGTGCTGGTGCTGCCCGGGCTGATCGCCTCGGACCTCTCGACGCGGCCGTTACGGGCCTTCCTGCGCAATCGCGGCTACGCCGTGCGCGGCTGGGAGCAGGGCCGCAATCTCGGCCTGCGCCCCGGCGTGCAGAATGCGATGACCGAACTGCTCGAGGAGATGAACGACAGCCATGGCCACAAGGTCTCGCTGGTCGGCTGGAGCCTCGGCGGCCTCTATGCGCGCCAGCTCGCCAAGATGATGCCGGAGCGGGTACGCGGCGTGATCACGCTCGGGAGCCCCTTCGCCGGTCCGCCGCGCTCGACCAACGCCTGGCGCGTCTACGAGCTCGCCAGCGGCCGCCGCGCCGATGAAGAGGACGAGCGCTTCGGCGGATCGCTTTCCGTCCCTCCGCCGGTGCCGACCACCGCCATCTTCAGCCGGACCGACGGCATCTGCGCCTGGCAGGGCTGCAAGGAAACAAGTTCGGCGAAGTCCGAGAGCATCGAGGTCGAAAGCAGCCATTGCGGCATGGGCCACCATCCCGCCGCGGTCTATGCGGTGGCCGACCGCCTGGCGCAGCCGGAAGGTCAATGGAAACCGTTCGACCGCTCCGGCTGGCGCGCGATCGTTTTCCCGGATCCGAACCGTAGCTAAGCTCGCCGGAGTGTTCGGCGGGTGTGAACTGCGGTAAGCCTCGATGCATGCCGCAACCGCTTGTCCGCATCATCGACCAGCTCAAGCGCGAGCCGTCGCGCACCGGGTCCATCATCATCACCATCTTCGGCGATGCCATCGTGCCGCGCGGCGGGTCGGTCTGGCTCGGCACGCTGCTCGATTTCTTCGAGGCGCTCGACGTCGATGCGAGCGTGGTGCGCACCGCGATGTCGCGGCTCACGGCCGATGGCTGGTTCGAGCGCGAAAAAGTCGGCCGCAACAGCTTCTATCGGCTCGTGAAAAAGGGCCGGCTGACCTTCGATGTCGCGACGAAACATATTTACGATGCACCGCCATCGGAGTGGACCGGCCGCTTCGAGCTGCTGCTGATCGGCAATGGCGAAGACCGCGAGGCCGCGCGCGAGGCGTTGAAAAACGCCGGCTTCGGCACCCCGCTGCCGGGCGTGTGGGTGGCGCCGTCCGGCGTGCCCGTTCCGGAGGAAGCCTCGCGCGCGATCCGGCTCGAGGTCTCCGCCGAGGACGACAGCGGCCGGCGCCTGCTCAGCGCGAGCTGGCCGCTCGACCGCACGGCGGACGCCTATCTGAAATTCATGAAGACCTTCGAGCCGCTGCGCGCCTTCATCGGGCAGCGCGAGCAGCTCTCCGATGCCGATGCCTTCACCGCGCGAATCCTGCTGATCCATCATTATCGCCGCGTCGTCCTGCGCGACCCGCTGCTGCCTTCGACCCTATTGCCGACGGACTGGCCGGGCAGCGCCGCCCGCGCCCTCTGCGGCGAGCTCTATCGCGCGCTGCTTCCCGCATCAGAACAATGGCTCGACCGGCATGGAAGCAACCAAGACGGGCCGCTGCCAAAGGCCGTCTCGGAGCTCGGGCGTCGCTTCGATATGTTACAAAAATGACTTGCATTCGCAGTTTTATGTAATATATCTCCTGCAAAGCTCAGGGAGGTCGGCATGTACACGCAGGCGCTGAACACGTCTGACGCTGAGACCAGCGGGTTGGAGGATGCCGCCCGCGCGAACGCCTTTCAGGCGCGGATCGATGCCGACGAGCGCATCGAGCCGAACGACTGGATGCCGGCCGCCTATCGCAAGACGCTGACGCGCCAGATTTCCCAGCACGCCCATTCCGAAATCGTCGGCATGCTGCCCGAGGGCAACTGGATCACCCGCGCGCCGACGTTGCGCCGCAAGGCCGCGCTGCTCGCGAAAGTGCAGGACGAATGCGGCCACGGGCTTTATCTCTACGCCGCCGCCGAGACGCTCGGCACGTCGCGCGAGGAACTGGTCGACGCCATGCTGGCCGGCAAGGCGAAATATTCGTCGATCTTCAATTATCCCACGCTGACCTGGGCGGACATCGGCACGATCGGCTGGCTGGTCGACGGCGCGGCGATCATGAACCAGATTCCCTTGTGCCGCTGCTCCTATGGTCCCTATGCGCGCGCAATGATCCGCGTCTGCAAGGAGGAATCCTTCCACCAGCGCCAGGGTTTTGAGATCATGCTGACGCTCTGCCGCGGCAGCGAGCAGCAGAAGGCAATGGCGCAGGACGCGCTCGATCGCTGGTGGTGGCCGGTGCTGATGATGTTCGGGCCGCCCGACCAGGTCAGCCAGCACAGCGATATCTCCACCAGGTGGAAGATCAAGCGCTTCTCCAACGACGAGCTGCGCCAGAAATTCGTCGACGCCACCGTGCCGCAGGCGCAGTATCTCGGCCTCACCATTCCCGATCCCGGCATGAAGCAGGATGCCGACGGGCACTGGCGCTACAGCGAGATCGACTGGGACGAGTTCAGGCAGGTGCTGGCCGGCAACGGACCCTGCAACCGCGACCGGATGGCGGCGCGACGCAAGGCGCATGATGACGGCGCCTGGGTGCGCGAGGCCGCCGCGGCCTATGCCGAGAAGCGCGCCAACCGCCAGCTCGCGCAAGCCGCGGAATAGAGGAGATCACGATGGCCACGCCAAACACGCCCTTGTGGGAAGTCTTCATCCGCAGCCGCAACGGGCTCGCACACAAGCATTGCGGCTCGCTGCATGCGGCCGACGCGACCATGGCGCTGCAGGCGGCGCGCGACGTCTATACGCGGCGCGGCGAGGGCCTTTCGATCTGGGTCGTGCCGTCGAACGCGATCACTGCGTCCGATCCGTCCGACAAGGGCATGTTGTTCGAGCCGGCGGAATCGAAAATTTACCGGCATCCGACGTTTTACGATGTGCCGGATGAAGTCGGGCATATGTGACCGCGTCGTCATCGCGAGCGAGCAATGAGCGCTGCCAGCATCAACGTCTCCGAAACCCCCCTCGTCCTCTACACGCTGCGCCGCGCCGACGATGCGCTGATCCTCGGCCACCGGCTCTCTGAATGGTGTGGCCACGCGCCGATGCTGGAAGAGGACATGGCGCTCGCCAATATGGGGCTCGACCTGCTCGGCCAGGCGCGCGAGCTATACACCTACGCCGCCAAGGTCGAAGACGGGGGCCATGACGAGGACACGTTCGCCTTTCTGCGCGATGTCCGGCAATATCGCAATTTGCTCCTGATGGAGCTGCCGAACGGCGATTTCGCCCGCACCATGGTGCGGCAAATCTTTTACTCGGCCTTCGCCGATCTTTATTGGCGTGCCATGATGAAATCTTCAGATGCGACGTTGGCTGCGATTGCGGCAAAGTCGGAGAAGGAGAGCGCCTATCATCTTCGCCATTGCTCCGAATGGGTCGTCCGGCTCGGCGATGGCACGGAGGAGAGCCACGCCAGAGCGCAAGGTGCGATCGACGATCTCTGGTCCTTTACCGGCGAGATGTTTGCGGTCGATGACGCCGAGCGTGCGCTGATCGATGCAGGTATCGCGATCGATCCTGCCGCACTGAGGCCGCACTGGCTCGAGACCGTCACCGGCGTTGCCGCCGAGGCGACGCTGGTGCTGCCCCGGAACGACTGGATGCAGCAGGGCGGCCGTATCGGCCGTCATAGCGAGCATCTCGGCCATCTGCTTTCCGAACTGCAGTCGCTGCAGCGAACTTTTCCCGGGGCGACGTGGTGAAAGCGGCTGTCAGCGACGCTGATATGCGCCAGCGCGCCTGGGACGCGGCATCGCGCGTGGTCGATCCCGAAATCCCGGTGCTGACCATCGCCGATCTCGGCGTCCTGCGCGAGGTCACGGTGACCGATGCGGGCGTCGAGGTCGCGATCACGCCAACCTATTCCGGCTGTCCCGCCATGAACATGATTGCCCTGGAGATCGAGCTCGCGCTGAAGCGCGAGGGATTCTCGAAGCCGAAAATCCGCACCGTGCTGTCGCCGGCCTGGACGACCGATTGGATGAGCGACGACGGCCGCCGCAAGTTGAAGGAATACGGCATCGCGCCGCCGACCGCCGCAAGTTCGCGCCGCGCGCTGTTCGGCGCGCAGGAGGTGGCATGCCCGCAATGCGGCTCGACCGACACTGAATTGCTGTCCGAATTCGGCTCGACCTCCTGCAAGGCGCTGTGGCGCTGCAAGTCCTGCCGCGAACCCTTTGACTATTTCAAGTGCCATTAGTGACGTGTCATCATTGCGGGAAGCGAAGCGACGAAGCAATGACGATGGGAGATACTGATGTCCGCCGCTGCACCCCGTTTTCATCGCCTTGCCGTCGACGATCTCCGCCGCGAGACTGCGGACGCCGTTTCGATGACCTTTGCGATCCCGGACGAGCTCGCCGACGATTACGCCTTTGCCCCCGGCCAGTATCTCACGCTCCGCACCAGCATGGACGGCGAGGAGGTGCGCCGCTCCTACTCGATCTGCTCCGGCCCCGATGATGGCGAGCTGCGCATTGCCGTGAAGAAGGTCGATGGCGGCGCATTCTCGTCCTGGGCGGCGGACGAGTTGAAAGCGGGCGACGAGCTCGACGTGATGACGCCGACCGGCCGCTTTGGCGTCACGCCGGCGCCGGAGGAGGCGCGGGTCCATGTCGGCTTTGCCGCCGGCAGCGGCATTACCCCGATCCTCTCCATCGTAAGGGGCGTGCTCGGCCGCGAGCCCAGAAGCAAGTTCTTCCTGTTCTACGGCAACCGCTCGACCGCAGGCGTGATGTTCCACGAGGCGCTGGAGGAACTGAAGGACCGCTTCCTGCAGCGCTTCTCGCTGTTCCATGTCATCTCCGGCGAGGAGCAGGACATCCCAATCCTCCAGGGACGGCTGGATGGCGAAAAAGCGAGGGTGCTGCTGCGCTCGCTGGTGCCGGCTTCGATCGTCGACCATGTCTTCATCTGCGGCCCGACCGGCATGAGCGATGAGTTGGAGGCGACCTGCCGCGAGATCGGCATTGCCGCGGATTGCATCCATGTCGAGCGTTTCGTCTCCGGCCTCGGCGGCAAGCCGCGCCCGAAGAAAATCATCGAGCCGGGCGCGCCGCCCAAGGCGTTTGCCTCGCTGATCATCGACGGCAAGCGCCGCGAGGTGCCGGTCGCCGACGGCGAGGCCATCCTTGATGCTGCGCTGCGCGCCGGTGTCGATCTGCCGTTCGCCTGCAAGGGCGGCATGTGCTCGACCTGCCGCGCCAAGCTGGTCGAGGGCGAGGCGCCGATGGAACTGAATTATTCGCTGGAGCCCTGGGAGATGAAGGCAGGCTTTATCCTGACCTGCCAGGCCAAGCCGGTTTCGGAAAAGGTCGTGGTCGACTACGATCACGTCTAACTTTACCAGGGAGGGCCGCTTGTGAACGTGAAGGCCACGCTATCGCCCGACGACCTCGCGCGCGCCTGCGCGGAGGCGATGTGGAAGCAGGACGATGCGTCCTGCGGGCTCGGCATGAAGATCGTCGAGGTGGGTCCCGGCCACGCCACGCTGAGCATGAGCGTTGGGCCGCATATGGTGAACGGCCAGCGCATCGCCCACGGCGGGTTCATATTTACGCTCGCCGATTCCGCTTTCGCCTTTGCCTGCAACAGCCGCAACGAAAAGGCGGTCGCAGCCCAAGGCAGCATCACCTTCATCAGGCCGGGCAAGCTCGGCGAGGTGTTGGTGGCGCGTGCGCGCGAGATTTCGCGCAGCGGACGCTCCGGCATCTATGATGTGCAGGTGACGGCGGGCGACGCCGTGATTGCGGAGTTTCGCGGTCATTCCCGGACAATATCGGGCACCTGGCTGCCCGAGACCGACACCAAACAAAAATAAAATCCAGAGGAAACGCCGATGGCTTCGACAAATCTCAAGTCCAAGGGAAGTGGCTACAGTCCCGAACTTGATGATGCCGAGCGCGCCTCGCGCGACGAGCTCATGGCGCTGCAGAAGCAGCGGCTCGCCTGGTCGCTGAAGCACGCTTACGACAATGTCGCGCATTACAAAAAGGCCTTCGATAGCGCCGGCGTTCATCCCTCCGATTTCAAGGATTTTTCCGATCTCGCCAAGTTCCCGTTCACGGCGAAGACGGATCTGCGCGACAACTATCCCTTCAACATGTTCGCTGTCCCCCGCCAACAGCTGGTGCGCGTGCATGCGTCGTCGGGCACGACCGGCAAGCCGATCGTAGTCGGCTACACCAAAGCCGATATCGATGTCTGGTCGCAGGTCATGGCGCGCTCGATCCGAGCCGCCGGCGGCCGCACAGGCATGATCATCCATAATGCTTATGGCTATGGCCTGTTCACCGGCGGCCTCGGCGTGCATTACGGTGCCGAGCAGCTCGGCTGCACCGTGGTGCCGATCTCCGGCGGCATGACCGAACGGCAGGTGCAGCTCATCAACGACTTCCGGCCCGACATCATCACGGTCACGCCGAGCTACATGCTGGCGATCCTGGATGAGTTCAAGCGCCGTGGCCTCGACCCGCGAAAATCCTCGCTGAAGTTCGGCATCTTCGGCGCCGAGCCCTGGACCAACGCGATGCGAGCCGAGATCGAGGGCGCGTTCGACATGGATGCAACGGATATCTACGGCCTGTCGGAGGTGATCGGCCCTGGCGTCGCGCAGGAATGCGTGGAGGCCAAGGACGGGCTGCATGTCTGGGAGGATCATTTCTACCCCGAGATCATCGACCCCGACACCGGCGCAGTCTTGCCGGATGGCCAGATCGGCGAGCTGGTCTTCACTTCGCTCACCAAGGAAGCCTTTCCCGTCATCCGCTATCGCACCCGCGACCTGACGCGGCTGTTGCCCGGCACGGCGCGTCCGGGCATGCGGCGCATGGAGAAGGTCACCGGCCGTTCGGACGACATGATCATCCTGCGCGGGGTCAACGTGTTTCCCACCCAGATCGAGGAAGCGCTGCTGGCGACCGACTGGTGCGGCGGCCATTTCATCATCGAGCTGAGCCGCGAGGGCCGCATGGACGAGATGGCGATTCACGCCGAAGCGCGTCCCGAACGCTGGGATGGCAGTGGCCTGGCGGAACACGCCGAGAAGGCGGTGGCTTTCATCAAGAACACCATCGGGATCACCGCGGCGGTCAAAATTGTCGCTCCCGAGACGCTGGAACGCTCGCTCGGCAAGGCCAAGCGTGTTTACGACAAGCGGCCGAAAGGGTAACTCCTGTCCCCTGCGAAGCAGGGAAACCAGGATACCCCATGACGGCTCCCCCCAAACCGTTCGCGGCCGAAGCCCGCTGTGTGCGGTTGAACGCCAAGGCGGAAAATGCCGCCGCGATCGTGCCCACGGTCGAGCGCCGCACGCTGTCGCGCGCGGCCAATGAGGTGCTGATCGAGGTCAAGGCCGCCGCCGTCAATCCCTCCGACGTCAAGGCGGCGACCGGCTTGATGCCCTATGCGGTGTTCCCGCGCACCTCGGGGCGCGACTACGCCGGCGTGGTGATCGATGGGCCGCCCGGCACGACAGGGCGCGAGGTGTTCGGCTCCTCCGGCGACCTCGGCATCCGCCGCGATGGCACCCATGCGACGCATGTCGCCGTCGAGGTCGAGGCGACCGTCGAGAAGCCGAAGGACGTCTCCTGGGAAGCGGCGGCCGGCATCGGCGTTCCCTTCGTCACCGCCATGGAAGGCTTTCGTCGCGCCGGGATTCCGAAGCAGGGCGAGACCGTGCTGATCATGGGTGTCACCGGCAAGGTGGGGCAGGCCGCGGCGCAGATCGCCACCTGGCACGGCGCGCGCGTCATCGG
>JAFAUV010000198.1 GCA_019243075.1 Bradyrhizobium sp. | reverse complement strand
CAACGACGCCAACCGTTCCGTTCGCACCGCGCTCAACAAGGATCTCGAGGCGCTGTCTAGGGTCTATGTCGAGCGCGGCAAGCGCATCGCAGAACAGACCGAGGAAAATCACACGCTCTCGCTCGTGCTGACCTGCCTCGGCGGCCTCGCGCTCGTGCTCTGCCTCGCCGGCGTCATCATCATCGCGCGTTCGATCGCCCATCCCCTCTCCGTCATCACCACGACGATCAAGAAGGTCGCCGACGGTGCCGCCCAGGTCGAGGTGCCGCACACCGGCCGCCCTGACGAGATCGGCGCGCTGGCGCGGGCGATCAAAATTTTCCAGGAGGCGATGGAGCACAATCGTACGCTCAACGCCCAGGTATCCGCGGACTCCGCCGCGCGGCTGGAGCGCAGCCGCCATATCGAGGCCGCCGTCGAGGCGTTCCGTCAGGCGGTCGGCGCGGCGCTAGATAGGCTTTCCGAGAACGCCTCGGCCATGCGCAACACGGCGCAGACCATCAACCGCGTGACCTCGAATGCGAAGGAACAGGCGCTGGCGGCGAGCGGCGCGACCACCCAGGCCTCCGGCAACGTCTCGGCGGTTGCGGGCGCAGCCGAAGAGCTGTCGGCCTCAGTGCAGGAAATCAACCGGCAGGTGCGTCATTCCGTCGAGGCGGTCGACCGCACCAGCCAGCGCACGGAAAAATCGATTGCGGAAATCGAAAGCCTGGCGGCGGCCACGCAGCGCATCGACGGCGTGCTGACGCTGATTCAGGCAATCGCGGAGCAGACCAACCTGCTCGCGCTCAACGCCACCATCGAAGCGGCCCGCGCTGGCGACGCCGGCCGCGGCTTTGCCGTGGTCGCCCACGAGGTCAAGGCGCTCGCCGGCCAGACCGCCAAGGCGACGGAAGAGATCGGCCAGAATGTCGGCCTGATCCAGGCCTCGACCAGGAATGCGGTGGACGCCGTGCGCGAGATCGGCGGCGCGGTGCGCGGCATCAACGACATCACCACGGCGATCGCTGGCGCCGTCGGCGAGCAGGACGCCGCCACCCGCGAGATCTCCGCCAATGCCCAATCCGCCGCCCAGGGCAATGAGACGCTGGTCATCAACATCGATTCGCTCAGCCAGGCGATCGGCGAGACCAACACCGCGGCCGCCTCCGTGCTGGCAGCCTCCGGCGACCTCACGACCATGGCCGAGACGCTGTCGCGCGAGGTGGAAAGGTTCTTCCAGAACCTGCGGAAGGACGCGGAGGGCGGGCAGAAGGTGGCGTAGGCGCACTCGATGTTTTGCGTCGTCAGATTCCAACTCAATCAGTTTCGATCCACCGCGCGAAGTGGCCCGGCCGCTCGGGGCAATATTCTCGTCCCTGCGAGCGCGGCCTCCCCTGCAAGCGTAGACAAGCGCTCGACAAGAGATCACGTTCTTATTATGTTCTAATTCCAATTTGACTCTTTGCTCGCATGCGCATAAATACACACAATGCATAGCCGAGAAATTATCGCGGTTCTGCAACGACATGGGTGGATACAGTGGCCCAGAAGGGCAGCCACGTACAATTCAAGCACCCAACCAAAAGAGGACGCGTTACCGTGCCTCATCCCGAGCGAGACGTGCCGGTCGGAACGCTAAAGAGCATCGAGAAGCAGTCTGGCCTCAAGCTCAGGTGAGATGCAAATATGCCGAGCTATATCGGTCTCATTCACAAGGACGCCAATAGCGACTTCGGTGTCTCCTTTCCCGACTTCCCGGGCGCTATCTCCGCGGGCCGGACGCTGGATGACGCGCGCGCGATGGCGGAGGAAGCGCTTGCTCTTCATGTCGAAGGCTTGATCGAAGATGGAGCGGAGATTCCCGAGCCGTCGACGCTGGAAGACGTAATGTCCAATCCGGATAATCGGACCGGCGTCGCTATCCTCGTCTCCGTCAAGACCGAGCAACCGAAGGCCGTCCGCGTCAATGTCACGCTGCCCGAAGACGTGCTGGAACAAATCGACCGATATGCCGAAGCCCACGGCTTCACGCGAAGCGGCCTGCTCGCGCAAGCCGCCAAAAAGCTGATGGCGGGCGCCGCTTAGGCGGCCCTCTTGTTTCGCCGTCCGACCGTCTTCAACAGCTTGTGTTTTGAGTGCGCGCTCGGCGATCTGCACAAGGCTTTGATACGCCGCGGCCGCTGGAAGCACGATGACGACTGAAACCACCAGCGCCTACGATCCCCTGCTCCGCTGGATACATTGGGCGACCGCGATCCTGTTCATCTTGGCGATGCTGATCGGATTTTATTGCGGCCAGCAGCAGCCCGGCACCTCGCCGCGCCGCGAGCTGCTCGAGGTGCACAAATCGCTCGGCGTGACATTGTTGTTACTGGCGATCCTGCGGCTTGCGGTGCGCGCCACGACGACAGCGCCGGCCGAACCCTCCTTCATCGGCCGATGGGTGCGGCTCGCCGCGCGGCTCAATCACGGGGCGCTCTATTTCGTCCTGTTTGCCATGCCGGTCACCGGCTATCTGTTCTCGTCGGCCGGCGGCTATTCACTGAAATATTTCTGGACCTTCAGCTGGCCGCGCCTGGTCGTGAACAATCCTGCGATCGCGCATATCGGGCAGACCAGCCACGACCTGCTCGCCTATCTCGTCTACGCCGTCGTCACCTGCATATCGCCGCGACGTTCTGGCATGTTCTCGTGAAGAAGGACGCAACGCTGTCGCGGATGTGGCCGCCGCGCAAGCTAGCCGCGCAGGACCACCGTGCGGGATGAGATAGCCGACCCGATCCGCCTGCGCGAAAAATTCGAATTCGCAAGCGTGGTCAACGCGTTTCGGACTTTCAAGGTCTCGACGCGAAAAGCACGCCGTTAGGAGCTGTTTGACATTCGGATAAGACCGTCACCCTACTCCACGACCACGACGTCCACCGCGACGCCGAGCTTCTGCTTCGGTGATCCGACGATGATGCCGTCCACCGGCGAGACATCGGCAAAATCGCGCCCGACGCCGAGAATGATGTGATCGTTCTCGACCAGGAGATCGTTGGTCGGATCGAAGCCGATCCAGCCGAGTTCGTCGCCGCACCAGAGCGAGACCCAGGCATGGGTCGCATCGGCGCCTTGCAGCCGCTCCCTGCCCGGCGGCGGAATGGTGCGGAGATAGCCGGAGACGTAAGCCGCCGGCAGGCCAAGGCCGCGGAGGCCGGCGATCATCACATGGGCAAAATCCTGACAGACGCCGTGGCGCTTCTCGAACACCTCGCGCAGCGGCGTCGAGATCACGGTGGCCTTGGGATCGTATTTGAACTCGCTGCGGATGCGGTGCATCAGGTCGACCGCGCCGACGAGGACGCCGACGCCCGGTGGAAAGCTCAACGCGGCATAGGCCGTGACCGGCGAGGACACCGGCACCAGCGCGCTTGCGAACACGTAGCTCACGGGCGAGGCCGGCCCGAGGCTGGTCACCGCGAGCGCCTCGTCGCGCACCTCGTCCCAGGCCGGGCTCGGCGCGGTGCGACCGGGCGCGCGGCGATCGACTGCGACGCGAGAGCGGGAGTCGATGCGCAGATTCCTGTGCGGCGTATCGATCACCAGGCTTTCGGTGAAGATGCCGAAGAAGTCGCGGCGCGAGTGGCGCTCGGCCGTCCGCGGGCGGATTTCGACATGGTGCGAGAGCAGTCGCTGGCCGGCGCCGCTTCGCGGCTCCAGCCGCAGGGTGCAGCGGGCAAAGCTGACCGGACTTTCATAGCCGTAGGTGGTGACGTGGCGGATGTCGTAGATCACGCCAGCCCCGTGAGCTTCTCCGGCCGGCTGGCGTTGGGACCGTGCGGGAAATAACGCAGACCGATGGCGTCGGCGAGGTTGAGCAGGTCCTGCTCCAGCGCGAACAGCGTCTTGGTGTCGAGCGCGCCGGCTTCGGCCGTAGCCAGCATCGACTGCACGGCGACCGCAAGGCGCTGCGGGCGCTCGATCAGCCCGCTCTCGCGCAGCGCCGGCAGGCTCGCGATATGCTCGGTCAGTGCCTGCACCTGGAAGGCGACGGAGCGCGGGTTGTACGGGTCGAGCACGGCGAGGTCGCGCACCGGCGCCAGCGACGGCGCCACCAGGTAGCGCGAGCGGTAGGTGATCTGGCAGTCGACCAGCGTGAGCAGTACGTCGAGGTCTTCGTCGGTCGCCTCGTCATAGGCGAATTGACGGGCAAAGCGCGTGGTGTTGATGGCGCGCTCGGCGCGGCGACCCATCTCGAGGAAACGCCAGCCGGCGGCGCGGTTCATGTTCTCTTGCGCAAGGCCGGCAAAGCTCGCGAGCTCCTGCAGGGTCAGCTCGGCCGCGCTGACGATGCCATCGTCGTCCTCGACCTCCTCGGCGAGCCGCGCCGTCATCTCGGTGATGACCTGCCAGGCGTCGGGCGAAAGCCGCTCGCGCAGCGAGGTCGCGGTACGCTGGGCCGAGCGGACCAGAGATAGACAGGAGCCGAAGCGTTCCTCCGCTTGCAGCGCCTCCGCCGCGACCTTCGCCGGCTGGCTGCGCGAGAGCTGGGTCACCGCGCCCCAGGTCACGAGCATGCGCTGGATGCGTTCGGCGGCATGCTGCAGGCTGGACGAGCCCTTGCCCGGATCGCGCTGCTGGGTGCCGAGCGTGCGCACCAGCCGCAAGGTTGCCTCCGCCCGCTCGAGATAGCGGCCGAGCCAGAACAGATTGTCGGCGGCCCGGCTCGGCAGCACGCCGGCTATGCGGCGGATGCGCACGGTGTCGGTCCCCGGCAGCAGCGTATGCGTCGACACCGCCTTGTCGGAAACCACCCAGACGTCGGCGGCGCGGGCGCCGCCGCCCATCGACACCGCGCGGGCATCGAGCTGCTCGGCGATCCGGCAGAAGCCGCCCGGCATGATGGTCCAGCCCTGCGGCGTGGCGGCGGCGAAGACGCGCAGCACGAACGGCCGCGGCACGATGCGGCCCTGGTCCCAGACCGGCGTGGTCGAAAGCCGCACCAGCTCCTGGCCGACGAAATCGATGCCGCGCTCCTCGATGGCGGCGACCAGCCGCTCGCGATCGGCTCGCGACAGCTCGCTCGCCAGCACCGGGCCGTCGCTCTCGAAACCGGGAACGCCGCGGCCATAGGCGCCTTCGATGGCCACATCATCGAGGCGGGACAGCACGGCCTCGCGCGCGGCCTTCTGCCCGCACCACCAGGTGGCGATGTGGGGCATCATCAGATTTTCGCCGAGCAGCCGCCGGCAAAGGCTTGGCAGGAACCCCAGCAGCGCGCGCGCCTCGAGCACGCCCGAGCCCGGCATGTTGGCGACGACAACGCCATCCTTGCGCAGCACGTCGATCAGGCCGGGGACGCCGAGATGCGAGGAGGCATCGAGCTCGAGCGGATCGAGCGAGTTGGAATCGACGCGGCGCAAGAGCACGTCGAGCCGCTTCAATCCGGCGACGGTGCGGATATGGACCCTACCGCCGGAGACCGCGAGATCGTCGCCCTCGACCAGCAGGAAGCCGAGATAGCGCGCCAGCGTCGCGTGCTCGAAATAGGTCTCGCTGAAGGAACCCGGCGTCAGCACGCCGATCCGCGGCTCGTCGCGGTCCGCCGAGCCGCGCAGGCCGTCGCGAAACGCCTCGAAGAACGGCGCGACGCGCTCGACATTCATCGACTTGTAGAGCGAGGCAAAGGCGCGCGACAGCACCAGGCGATTTTCCAGCGCATAGCCGGCCCCCGACGGCGCCTGGGTGCGGTCGCCGAGCACCCACCAGCGCCCGTCCGGCCCGCGGCCGACATCGGCGGCATAGAGGCTGAGATAGCGCCCGCCCGGCGGCCTGATGCCGCAGACCTGGCGCAGATATTCATTGCTGCCGGCGATCGCCGCGGCCGGGATCGCTCCGTCGGCAATCAATTTGCCCTCGCCATAGAGGTCGCGCAGCACCATTTCCAGCAGCTGGGCGCGCTGCGCGATGCCGCTCGAAAGCTGCTGCCAGTCGCTTTCCCCGATCAAAAGCGGCAGATGCGACAGCGCCCAGTGGCGGTCGGCGCTTTCGCCGGGGGCACGGTAGGTGACGCCGGCTTCCTTGAGATGGCGGTCGGCGGCGCCGAAGCGGCGCTCGATATCGGCGGGCGACAGCGAAGCGAAGGCGTCGAAAAACCTGGTCCAGACCGCGCGCGGCCCGTCCTCGCCGATATATTCATCGGGGATGCCGGGCAGGCGAGCGTAATCGCGCACCCATTGTGCCGCTCGCCGCTGCGCCGGACGGGGTCTATTGCCGCCGCCAGGGCTCGCCTCCTGGCCGTTCGAATCCACCATCCCGACTCTCCGCCAACGACGCATTCTTCAATGCGGGAGCGGAGTCCTCAAGTCGAGAGTGAGAGGAAATTCCAGCGAGCGCTCCTCGCGCGGCGGCTCGATCCTGCCAGGCGTGTGGCCATGATCCTGAAACCGGGCGAGGCGTCGCGCTTCCGCCTCATAAGAATTGACCGGTTTTGTTTCATAATTGCGACCGCCGGGATGGGTGACGTGGTAGACGCAACCGCCGAGCGAACGGTCGTTCCAGGTGTCGATGAGATCGAAGGTCAGCGGGGCGTGCACGGGGATGGTCGGGTGCAAGCCGGAAGCCGGCTGCCAGGCCTTGAAGCGGAGGCCGGCGACGGCCTCGCCCGAGCGCCTGGTCGGCGTCATCGGCATGCGCCGGCCGTTGCAGGTGACGACGTGGCGGCCGTCGACAAAGCCTTCGGCCCTGACCTGCAGCCGCTCGAGGGAACTGTCGACATAGCGCACCGTGCCGCCGCCCGTGCCCTCCTCGCCCAGCACATGCCAGGGCTCGAGCGCTTGCCGCAATTCCAGCGTGACCCCGCCATGGTGGACCCGGCCGAAGGCGGGAAAGCGGAATTCGAGCTGGGCCAGATACCATTCCGGCGCGAAGCCGTAGCCGGAGCGGCGCAGTTCATTCAGCACATCAAGAAAGTCTTCCCAGATGAAGTGCGGCAGCATGAAACGGTCATGCAGCGCCGTGCCCCAGCGCACGAACTTGCCGTCCTGCGGCTCGCGCCAGAGCTTGGCGATCAGCGCGCGGACCAGGAGCTGCTGCGCCAGCGACATCCGCGGATCGGGCGGCATTTCGAGCGCACGGAATTCGACGAGGCCGAGCCGGCCGGTCGGGTTGTCCGGCGAAAACATCTTGTCGATGCAGATTTCGGCGCGGTGGGTGTTGCCGGTGATGTCGACCAGGATGTGCCGGAACAGCCGGTCGACCAGCCAGAGCGGAATTTCGCCGCCCGGCCGCGGCACCTGCGACAGCGCGATCTCGAGTTCATAGAGCCCGTCATGCCGCGCCTCGTCGATCCGTGGCGCCTGGCTGGTCGGGCCGATGAACATGCCGGAGAAGAAATAGGACAGCGAGGGATGGCGCTGCCAGTACAGGACCAGGCTCTTCAGGAGGTCCGGCCGGCGCAGGAACGGCGAGTCCTGCGGCGTATCGCCGCCGACCACGACATGGTTGCCGCCGCCGGTGCCGGTATGACGGCCATCGATGAGGAACTTGTTGGCGCCGAGCCGGGTCTTGGCGGCGTCCTCGTAGAGGCCCAAGGTGATGTCGACCGCCTCGCGCCAGCTCTTGGCCGGCTGCACGTTGACCTCGATCACGCCGGGGTCGGGCGTCACCTTGATCACCTCCATGCGGGGATCATAGGGCGGCGCATAGCCCTCGACGTGAACCTGCGTCTGCATCTCTTCCGCGGTCGCTTCAACCGCGGCGACCAACTCCAGGTAATCATCGAGCTTTTCGACTGGCGGCATGAAGGCGCAGAGCACGCCGTCGCGGATCTCGATCGACATCGCGGTGCGCACGCCCCGCCCGCCTGTGTGCTGCTCCTGCACGGGCTGGGAAGGCGCGCTCGGCGCAGGGGCGGCCTCGAACACCGGCAGTTCCTCGCGCGGCGCCATCGGATCCTGCTCGACGATGTAGGGATAGTCTTGCGGCGGGATATGGGGCAGCGAGGAGATCGGCAACCGCAAGCCGAGCGGCGAGTCGCCCGGCATCAGGAACAGATTGCCGCGGCGAAGCTGCCAGCGCTCGCTGCGCCAGCGCGGTGCTTGCGCGTTCCAGCGCTGGATCGGCAGCACGAAGCCGCGCGGGATGTCGAGACCCTGGTCGAATACCCGGGCCATTCGCGCCCGCTCCTCCGGATCGGCCAGCTTGGAGTCGCCGGGCTCGACATTGGGCGGCAGCGACGCCTCCCGCTGCAGCCAGTGGCCCGGGTCCTCGAAGGCGGGCAGCACATATTCGGAGGACAGGCCGAGCTTCTCGGCGGTGGCATCGGCAAAACGCTCGGCGTCGGCGATGTCGGCCTTCTTCGGATTCTCGATCCTCGCAATGAGGTCGGAATTCTTCCAGACCGGCACGCCATCCTTGCGCCAATAGAGCCCGAAGGCCCAGCGCGGCAGGCTTTCGCCGGGATACCATTTGCCCTGCCCATAATGCAGCAGGCCACCGGGCGCAAAACGCTGGCGGAGCCGGCGGATCAGTTCATCGGCAAGGCCGCGCTTGGCCGGGCCGACCGCCGCCACGTTCCATTCCGGCGATTCCATGTCGTCGATGGAGACGAAAGTGGGCTCGCCGCCCATGGTCAGCCGCACGTCATGCGCCTTGAGATCGGCATCGACCTGCTCGCCGAGCGCGTCGAGCCTGGCCCAGGCCTCGTCGGAAAAAGGTTTTGTGATTCGAGGCGCTTCGCGGATGCGCTCGACGCTCATCTCGAACGCGAAGTCGACATTGGCCGCGCCCGCCGTGCCCGAGATCGGCGCGGCCGAACGGTAATGCGGCGTGGCGGCGACGGGAATGTGGCCCTCCGCGGTCAGCATGCCCGAGGTGACGTCGAAACCGATCCAGCCCGCGCCGGGCAGATAGACTTCGGCCCAGGCGTGCAGGTCGGTGAAATCACTCTCGACCTCGCGCGGGCCTTCGACCGGATCGATGTCCGGACGAAGTTGAATGAGATAGCCGGAGACGAAACGAGCGGCGAGACCGAGGTGCCTCAGGATCTGGATGAGCAGCCAGGCGGAGTCGCGGCAGGAGCCGGCGCTGGAGGCGAGCGTTTCTTCCGGCGCCTGAACGCCGGGCTCCATGCGGATGATATAGCGAATCTTTTTCTGCAAATTCGCATTGAGCTCGACCAGGAAATTCACGGTCGAATCCGCCTCGCGCGGAATCTCCTTCAAGTAGGCGGCGAGCATCGGCCCGGGCTCGATCGTCTCCAGGTAAGGCGCGAGCTCGGTCTTCAGGCCATCCGGATATCGGAATGGAAAGGAGTTGGCATAGGGCTCGACGAAGAAATCGAACGGGTTGACCACGGTCATCTGGGCGGTGAAGTCGACCTCGAATTTCAACTCGGTCGCCTTCTCCGGAAAAACGTAGCGCGCGAGCCAATTGCCCTGCGGGTCCTGCTGCCAGTTCACGAAATGGTTCGAGGGCGTGACCTTGAGCGAATAGCTCAGGATCGGCGTGCGGGTATGCGGCGCCGGGCGCAGGCGAATGGTCTGAGGGCCGAGATCGATCGGACGGTCGTATCTATAATGGCTGACGTGGTGCAGTGCGACGTAGATCGACACGGACGGGCTGTCTCCGGCTCTGTTTTTGAGCAGAACACCTGTCCCCGGATGGATCAAGCACTAACAACGGGCACGAGATGCCCATGGCGCGGGCTGAACGAGCCGATTGGGACGTCGTTGCGGAGCGACAGCGACGAAGCCATCCATGCTTGCGCAAGCGGCGAATATGGATTGTTTCGCCGCGCTCGCCATGATGGTGGGCGAGGGCTGGACCCGACTCTACATCGTCGCACCCAAGACCCAAGGCGCGAACTCGGCTCCGCCGAAGTCAAAGCTCTCGCTCTTGGTCGGGTGGCCGGAGGCGGTCTTGAGCATGAGATCGAAGATGCGCTGGCCGCATTCCTGCACCGTCTCCTCGCCATCGAGAATGGTGCCGCAATTGACGTCCATGTCGTCTTCCATGCGCCTATACATCGGCGTGTTGGTGGCGAGCTTGATCGAGGGCGCGGGCTTGCAACCGAACACGCTGCCGCGGCCGGTGGTGAAGCAGACGAGATTGGCACCGCCAGCCACCTGCCCCGTCGCCGCGACCGGGTCGTAGCCGGGCGTGTCCATGAACACGAACCCCTTCTTGGTGACGGGCTCGGCATAGTGCAGCACGTCGACCAGGTTGGTGCTGCCGGCCTTGGCCATGGCGCCGAGGGACTTTTCGAGGATGGTGGTAAGGCCGCCCGCCTTGTTGCCGGGGCTCGGATTGGCGTTCATTTCGGCGCCTTCGCGCCTGGTGTAGTCCTCCCACCAGCGCATCAGCGCGACGAGCTTTTCGCCGACCTCGCGGCTGACGGCGCGTCGCGTGAGCAGATGTTCCGCGCCGTAGGTTTCGGGGGTTTCCGACAGGATCACGGTGCCGCCGTGCCGCACCAAAAGATCGCTCGCCGCCCCCAGCGCGGGATTGGCGGAGACGCCGGAGTAGCCGTCGGAGCCGCCGCATTGCAGGGCCACGGTCAATTCGCTCGCCGGCACCGCCTCGCGCCTCACTTTGTTCGCGTCGGCAAGCGCCTCCTTCACAAAGGCAATCCCGGCCTCCGTCGTCTTGCGCGTGCCGCCCTTTTCCTGGATATCCATCGACCGCAGCCGGCCGGCGAGCTTCTGCTCCTCCATCAACCCGCCGATCTGGTTGACCTCACACCCCAGGCCCAGCACGACCACGGCCGAGAAGTTCACATGTCGCGCATAACCGCCGAGCGTGCGACGAAGCAGCTTCAACGGCTCGTCCTGGGTCATGCCGC
The DNA here is from genome assembly GCA_019243075.1 of Bradyrhizobium sp. Lineage (GTDB taxonomy): Bacteria > Pseudomonadota > Alphaproteobacteria > Rhizobiales > Xanthobacteraceae > Bradyrhizobium. The sequence goes on along the minus strand of JAFAUV010000198.1, from coordinate 3,191 downwards.
AGCCGGTCTTGTGGGTCAGCGCGACCACGCCGTCGACGTTGGGGAAATCGGCCAATGGATTATCGCCGGTGAACGGGTTCTTCTTGAAGACATCGGCGACGAGACCCGCGACATGCGCGCTGCAATTCACCGAGGTCAGGATGCCGATATAGTTGCGCGTGGCGACGCGGCCGTCCGGGCGGCGGATGCCGTCAAAGGTCGCCGGCAGGTCGAAATTCGGCACCGGCTTCACATCGATGCCATAGGCGTAATCCTTGTCGAAATCGCCCATGCCGCAGTTCTGCGTGTGCACGTGCTGGCCGGGCGCGATCGGCTGCGTGGCAAAGCCGATGATCTGGCCGTAGCGGATGATCGGCTCGCCCAGCGCAATCGGCTTGATCGCGACCTTGTGGCCGGCCGGAATCCGCTCGGCGGTGCTGACGCCATCAGCCACCACCATGCCCGGCGGCAGGCTCGAGCGCGCGATCAGCACGCCGTCGTCAGGATGCAGGCGGATGACGGGTGCTGAGGCCATGGCAATCTCCTCTTGAAGCAGGCGGATGGCCTGGGGGCTACCAATAGCGCCGCTAGGCTTTTCCGCCGGAATCCTTGCGAGTCTGGTTGATCTGCATCCTGGCGTAGGTCGACATCAGGCCGACCTCGTTCGACAGTGTCACCAGCTTGAAACCCATGTTGATGGCGCGCACCGCGCCTTCGGCGCCGGAGCAGTGGATGCCGGGGTTGAGCTTGCGCTTCTCGCATTCCTTGACGATCTTTTCGTAGATTTTGAGAATCTCCGGCTCGGTACGGTCGAGCTTGGGCTCAAGTCCGTAGGAGAAGCCGAGATCGGACGGGCCGATATAGACACCGTCAATGCCCTGGACGTCGAGGATGGCTTCCATGTTCTCGACCGCGGTCTTGGTCTCCATCATCGGCAACAGCACGATCTCTTCGTTGGCGGTCTTCTGGTAGGAGCCCGCGGTGCCGTACAGGCCGGCGCGGATCGGGCCATTGGAGCGCACGCCCTGCGGCGGATATTTGGAGTAGGAGACGAGGTTCTTGGCTTCCTGCGGCGTGTTGATCATCGGGCAGATCACACCATAGGCGCCGCCGTCCAGAACCTTGCCGACGATCCCAGGCTCGTTCCAGGGCACGCGAACCATCGGGGTGACGGGGTGGCCGTGCATCGACTGGAAGCACTGCACCATGGAGAGATAGTCCTGCACGCCGTGCTGCATGTCCACGGTGACGCTGTCGAACCCGCATTGCGCGATCACTTCGGCCGAAAAACCGGATGGGATCGCAAGCCAGGCGTTCACCACCGCTTTGCCCGAAGCCCAGATTTGCTTGACTTTATTTGGCATTGATCGCGTTTCCTTTTGCGGTTTCTTGGGAATCAATGGGCCGCGCCTTCGGTCGAAAGGAGGCCAACCCCGCCTTCGCGCGGGATGGGCACTATCGCCGCCCCGCTATCATCAGGCAAGGGCAGGCATCGGTGGTGCGTTCATCTTGCGTCATTCCGCTTTGGCACAGGCCCGCTCCTGCTCAAAGAGAACGCAGCCGTCACAGCTATGCGCCCGCCCCGCCGCATCATGCAAATTTGTGCTTAATCGCCTGCCTCTTCCGGCAACCCCATGCCGGCGAGGCTTTCTTCCAGCGCGCCCAGCATGTCCTGCAGCCGGGCGAGTTTCTTGGCGCCATAGCGGCGGGTGATGGCGGAATAGATTGCCTCCGACGATGGCGCCACTACTTCCATGAGCCGCAGGCCTTTCTCGGAAATCGACACCAGGCCGCGGCGCTGATCACTCTCGGCCGTTTTGCGCTCGATCAAATCGCGCGCTTCGAGATCGCGCAAAATGCGCGAGAGGCTTGGTGCCAACAGAAAGGCGGTGCGGGCAAGTTCGGTGACCTCGATGGCGTCGACGGCGGCGAGCGCGCGCAGGATGCGCCATTGCTGCTCGGTCAGATCGTGACGGCGCAGCGAAGGGCGGAATTGCCGCATCACCGCTTCGCGCGCCCGCAACAGCGACATCGGCAGCGAGCGGGAGAACTCGCGCATCGGCACGCGGCGCACCGCCTTTGCCCTGCCCGATCCGTTCGACTTCTTCCCTACCATGCTGTGCTCAAGTTTGCGCTGCAGCAAACCATCCAAGGGGGTTTGCAGGAAGACAATTAACATGTTAATCATCTCGCCGCATCCCTTTTTCGTGAAGTAAGCATGGCCCTTTCGACCGAAGACATCCGCGCCGCCGCCGAGCGGCTGGATCGCGCCGAGAAGACGCGCACCCAAATCCGTCAGCTCTCGCAGGAATTTCCCGCGATCAGCATCGAGGATTCCTATGCGATCCAGAAAGCGTGGATCGAGATCAAGCTTTCTGGCGGCCGCATCATCAAAGGCCACAAGATCGGCCTCACCTCGAAAGCGATGCAGAGCGCGCTCAACATCGACGAGCCGGATTCCGGCGTGCTGCTCGACGACATGTTCTTTGCCGATGGCGGCATCGTTCCGACCGATCGCTTCATCGCCACGCGCATCGAGGCGGAGCTGGCCTTCGTGATGGCCAAGCGGCTTTCGGGGCCGGACTGCACGATGTTCGACGTGCTGAACGCCACGGATTTCGTCGTGCCGGCGCTGGAGATCCTGGACACGCGGATCGAGCGCGTCGATCCCAAGACCAAGACGACGCGCAAAATTTTCGACACCATCGCCGACAATGCGGCGAATGCCGGCATCGTTCTCGGCGGCCGGCCGGTCCGGCCGCTCGAGGCTGACCTGCGCTGGATCGGCGCGCTCTGTTTCAAGAACGGGCAATTGGAAGAGACCGGCCTCGCCGCCGGCGTGCTCAATCATCCCGCGACCGCGGTGGCCTGGCTTGCCAACAAGGTCGCGCCGCACGGGCTCGCCCTCGAGCCCGGACAGGTCGTGCTGGCGGGCTCCTTCATCCGGCCGATCGAGACCCGCAAGGGCGACACAATCCAGGCCGATTATGGCGCTTACGGTTCCGTGAGCTGCCATTTCGGCTGATAACAACAATTGGGAGTGAAACCGGCATGCCGCATTTCACCATCGAATATTCCGTCAATCTCGACAATCGCGTCGACATGGCCGAAGTCGTCGAGGTCGTGCGCAAGGCTGCGACCGAGACGGGCATCTTCCCACTCGGCGGCATCCGCGTCCGCGCCATCCGATGCGAGCATTACGCCATCGCCGA
>JAFAUV010000060.1 GCA_019243075.1 Bradyrhizobium sp. | reverse complement strand
CAGGACGTCGGCCGCGCCGGCTTCGTCCGCTGCCTGCCCAATGGCTGCGTCGCCGAAGTGATCATGGACGACAAGCTGCTCGGCCAGCTCAAGGCAGCGAAGACCGCGACATTCATCATCTTCGAGACGCCGGAAGAGGGCATCGGCTTTCCGCTGAGCCTGAACGGACTGGCGGAGGGGTTCGATAAGCTGCCGTGAGGAGACGGCCAACTAATAGATTTCAAGACAGTGCATCGAGCCCTCGAAGAGATCGGCCAAGGTTTGGCAAAGCTTGAAGCTGAGGTTCTGGTCAAACAGAAGCTTCATGTCGAAGCGGTGACAAGTCGCCTCTCACGATCGGCCGCATAGGCGAGACAGGCCCGAATATCTTCCTCGGTCAGTTCGGGGAAATCGCCAAAAATCTGCTGGTGGGTCTGTCCAGCCGCGAGCCAGCCGAGCACGTCCGAGACCGCAATCCGCATGTGGCGGATGCACGGACGCCCCCCGCGCTTACCGGGCTCGATGGAAATGATGTCCTGGTAGTTCATGACATCGATCCTAGCATACCGCCGCTCCCTTGCGACAAGGAGGTGCGGTGGAAACTCTCGATATGGGCCGGGGCCATCGGCGCAATCTCGATCATGTCATCTCCGTAATGTGCGCCATCCTGCCTCTCGCGGACGGGTACCAAAAGAACTATGTTGGGGTCCAATCTTCGCACCATGGACCCCGAATGAACCCCACGACCTCGCTTCTCGACCGCGCCAATCTCGACCGCGACGCCGTTCGCCGCGAGGTCGCGCGCGGGCTTTCCGGCGCCGACGACGGCGAGCTGTTTCTTGAATACAGCCAGACCGAAGCGTTGATGTTCGACAATGGCCGGCTGAAGCAGGCGACCTACGACACCAGCCAGGGGTTCGGGCTTCGCGCCGTCAAGGACGATGCGGTCGGCTACGCGCATTCCTCCGACGTCTCGCTGCCGGCCCTGATCCGCGCGGCGGATGCAGTCTCCGCCGTGCGCGGCGGCTACAACGGCAGCTTTGCCGCACCGCCGGCGCACACCAATGTAAAACTCTACCGCGACGACAATCCGCTGGACGCGCCGGGCTTCGAGGCCAAGGTGAAGCTGCTCGGCGAGATCGACGCCTATCTGCGCGACAAGGACCCGCGCGTCCGCCAGGTCAGCGTGAGCGTGGGCGCGACCTGGCAGGTGGTCGAAATCGTGCGCCCCGATGGCGAGAGCTATCGCGACATTCGCCCGCTGGTGCGGGTCAATGTTTCCGTCGTCGCCGGCGAGGGCGACCGGCAGGAGAGCGGCAGCAAGGGCTATGGCGGCCGCGAGGGCTATGCGCGCTTCATCGAGACGAAATCCTGGCGCGAGGCCGCCGACGGCGCGCTGCGCGAGGCGCTGGTCAACCTTGAATCCGTTCCTGCGCCTGCCGGCGAGATGGACGTGGTGCTGGGGGCCGGCTGGCCCGGGGTGATGCTGCACGAGGCGGTCGGCCACGGGCTGGAGGGCGATTTCAACCGCAAGCAGACCTCGGCATTCGCAGGGCTGATGGGCAAGCAGGTCGCGGCCAAGGGCGTCACCGTGGTCGACGACGGCACCATTGCTTCAAGGCGCGGCTCGCTCTCCATCGACGACGAGGGCACGCCGACCAACCGCACCGTATTGATCGAGGACGGCATCCTGGTCGGCTATATGCAGGACCGGCAGAATGCACGGCTGATGAACATGAAGCCGACCGGCAACGGCCGGCGCCAGGGTTACGCCCACGTGCCGATGCCGCGCATGACCAACACCTACATGCTGGCCGGCGAACGCGACCCGGCCGAGATCATGGCTTCCGTCAAGAACGGCGTCTATGCCGCGAATTTCGGCGGCGGCCAGGTCGATATCACCTCGGGCAAATACGTATTCCAGTGCACCGAGGCCTACAAAATCGACAACGGCAAGCTCGGCGCGCCGCTGAAGGGCGCGATGCTGATCGGCAACGGCCCGACCGATCTCCATCGAATTACCATGATCGGCAACGATCTCTCGCTCGACTCGGGAATCGGCACCTGCGGCAAGAACGGCCAGGGCGTGCCGGTCGGCGTCGGCCAGCCGACGCTGCTGATGGAACGGATTACTGTCGGAGGAACCGGCCGATGACCAGCGAGAACGTGACGACCCGCAGCAGCAAGGTCAGCGGCTGGCTGGCCCAGGGCATGCAGCTGGCGGGCATCGTGCTCGCGGTGTTCATCGCCAAGGGCGCGATCGCGGAGCCGTTTTACGTGCCGTCGGGCTCGATGGAACCCACGCTGTTGATCGGCGATGCCCTGCTCGCTTCCAAATATCCCTATGGCTACGGCACCGCTTCGCTGCCGATGCAGATCAACCTGCCGGAGACGGGCCGCGTGTTCGAAGGAACCCCGAAGCGCGGCGACGTGGTCGTGTTCCGCTGGCCGGGCGACACCTCGCAGGCCTGGGTCAAGCGCGTCGTTGGCCTGCCCGGCGACCGCATCCAGATGCGCCAGGGCCAGCTCTTCATCAACGATCATCCCGCCCAGTTGAGGCCCGACGGCATGGGCGAGGCCGAGGACGACAATGGCGGCGTCGAACGCGCCTATCGCTATGTCGAGACGCTGCCGAACGGCGTATCGCATGCGATCCTGAAAATGCGCGACAACGGCCGGCTCGACAACACGCCGGAAGTGACCGTGCCGCCCGGAAAGCTGTTCGTGCTCGGCGACAACCGCGACAATTCGGCCGACAGCCGCGTGCCGGTGCGCGACGGCGGCGTCGGGCTGTTGCCGATCGACAATCTCGTCGGCCGCGCCGACGCCGTGGTCGGCTCCTGGGATCTCGGCATGCGCAGCCAGCCGGTCTGGACCTGGCTCTCCGGCTTCCGCGTCGCGCGGTTCTTCACCGCGGTGCATTGATGCGCAGGGTGGGCCAAGGCGCGACGCGCCGGGCGCACCACTCATTTCGTGGCGACGATGGTGGGGCACGCTCGCGCTTGGCCCATCCGACGAAGCTCCCGCTTGGCCGGGAGGCAGTGAGTTTTTACCGCACCACGCCCGACGTATATCCCGCGCGCCGTCGCGGCGGCTTGATTTCCTTTTTCAGGAAGCAATGCGCTTCCTTGCCGACATAGCCCGGCCTGGCGTAGGTCCAGGCGCGGCATTTGTTGTCGGCCGTGCAGGCGGCCTTGCACTCCTCGTCGCCCTCGCCGTTCCTGATGTCAAAGCTCTTGTAGTCGCCGCCCGGCCGCTCGATCGAGGTCTCCAGCGCGCCATTGCGCGGCTCGACAACGCCGGCGCCGCGCACGCCGGAGACGCAGCAGGTGTCCTGAACCCGCGCCGGCACGCTGCTCTTGAGCCAGCACAGCGCGCCGATCGCGGGATCGGTCGGATAATTGAAGCTCCAGGCATGGCAGCGCCGGTCGCGTTCGCATAAGAGCGCGCAATCGGCGGGATCGCCCGAGGTCAGCGCCGAAGACAGGTAATCGCTGCCGGGCCGGTCAAAATTGCTCTGGGCGGCGGCCTGCCCCGCCGCCGAAATGGCCGCGAAGATCAGCGCCATCAAACACGCCCGAACCAGGCGGCCGATCCCCATGCTTGGTTGCTTTCGATGATTGGGTCTAGGGAGCCGCCATTTGATCGCCATGAACCTGTACGGTCGATGAACGGATTGAAAAAGCATCAGCGCCGAAACGACTTAAAGGCGGCGGAAAATGCGCCTTCGCTGTCAAAACGCAACTTCGTCATAGGCGGGATCGACCGAGCCGCGCCAGGGACCATTGAATTTCTCCAATAGTTCCTCCGCGGGCGTCTTGCCGCAATCGACCATGCGGTCGAGCGGCTCCAGATGCCTCGTCTCGTCGCGGCCGGCATGATCGACATGGTTGCGGCGGCGCAGCCCGGCATGCGCCAGGGCCAGGCATTCCTTGGCGATTTCAAACAAATAGCGGTCGCCGATGCGGGCCTTGAAGCCGAGCCTGGGCACGTCATCGCGCAGCGCCTGCCGCTCATGGGCGTACCAGTGCTTGGCGATGTCCCAGGCGGCATCGAGGCTCTGATCGTCATAGAGCAGGCCCACCCAGAACGCCGGCAGCGCCGGCAGCCGGCCCCAGGGACCGCCATCGGAGCCGCGCATTTCGAGATAACGCTTCAGCCGCACTTCCGGGAAGATCGTCGAGAGGTGGTTGGCCCAGTCCGACAGCGTCGGGCGCTCGCCGGGCAGCTTCGGATTCTTGCCCTCGAAGAAGGCGCGGAAGGAGGAGCCGGCGACGTCGATATATTCATCGCCGCGCTTGACGAAATACATGGGAACGTCGAGCGCATAGTCGACATAGCGCTCGAATCCCATGCCGTTCTCGAAGGCGAAAGGCAGCATGCCCGAACGCGCGTTGTCGGTGTCGCGCCAGATTTCGGAGCGGAAGGAGAGGAAGCCGTTCGGCCGGCCCTCGGTAAAGGGTGAATTGGCAAAGAAAGCGGTGGCGACCGGCTGCAGCGCCAGCGACACCCGCAGCTTCTTCACCATGTCGGCTTCGGAGGAAAAGTCGAGATTGGTCTGCACCGTGCAGGTCCGGTACATCATGTCGAGGCCGTATCGACCGACCTTCGGCATGTAGTTGGTCATGATCTTGTAGCGGCCCTTGGGCATCACCGGGATCTGCGCCCGCGACCAGGACGGCGTCATGCCGAGTCCGAGAAAACCGATGCCGAGCGGCGTGGCGATCTCGCGCACCTGCGCCAGATGCGCCATCAGTTCGGCTTGCGTCTGATGCACGGTCTCGACCGGCGCGCCCGACAATTCGAACTGGCCGCCCGGCTCCAGCGAAATCGCGCCGCCGCCGGTGACGTCATAGAGGCCGATGATGTTGCCCTTCTCCAGGATCGGCTCCCAGCCGAGCAGGAGCTGCATGCCCTCGAGCAGGGCCCCGATGCCGCGGGTCCCTTCATACGGCACGGGATGATGGCCCTCGAGCGTGAACGGCGTCTTCTCATGCTCGGTGCCGATCCGGAACTCCGACGGCGGCTTCGCCCCGGCTGCAATCCACGCCACGAGTTCGTCGCGCGATTGCAGCGGCGTCATATCGATCTGGTCACGCGCCATGCAAAATCTTTTTACTCAAAGGCGCGCCAGGGCCGCGCGCGGGTAGCGGTGATGTCCGCGGCAACGATCAAGAGCAGCCGGCGGACGCGAAAAGACGAGAACTGGGTCATCGTGCGGAAGTGCCCTCGCCGATCGCCGGCGACTGCGCCTCGCTGCACGAGCAACCCAGACGGTCGAGCAGACCGCAGAGCTTCACGGCGTCCGCATCGGACAATTTCGAGCCGACATGCTTTTCGATCGCCGCCGAATAAGCACCCCACATCTTCTTTTGCAACTCGCGGCCGGCCTCGGTGATCTCCACGAACTGGCCGCGCTTGTCGATCTTGCATTCGCGCCGCGCCGCAAGCCCCTCGTCGACCAGGCGGTCGATCAGCCGCGAGGTGGAATATTGCGGCAACAGCATCTGGCGCTCCAGCTCCACCGGGCGCAGTTCGCCAGTCGGCGCGCGCGACAATTCCAGCAGCGCGTCATACCAGGCGAGCGGCGGGAAACCGGCCTTCTTCAGGTCCTGCTCGACGGCATCCAGCACCCTGGTCTGGACTCGCACCAGGCGAATCCAGGCGGCGGTCGCCTCAAGCGATGGTTTGCGCTTCATGATATGATCGGGCCCATATCTGTCACGGGCGAATGTACCCCACTGAATGCACCTGCATCAATCTTGACTATTGCAGGCAAATGCATTTAGTCATCCGGCCGCACAGGCCCAAGCACGCATGCAAGAACCAAAATTTGCACCGACGAGGAGGAATTCCCGATGAAGCTCTATTACAGCCCCGGCGCCTGTTCGCTTTCCCCGCATATCGCCCTGCTGGAAGCCGGTCTCCCCTACGACCTGGTCAAGGTCGACCTCCGCGCCAAGAAGCTTGAGAACGGCGAGGATTTTTTGCAGGTCAATCCGAAGGGCCAGGTGCCGGCACTCAGGCTCGATTCCGGCGAACTCGTCACCGAAGGGCCCGTCATCGTGCAGGTCATCGCCGACAAGGCTTCAGCCAAGAACCTGGCGCCGGCGCGCGATGCGGCCGAGCGCTACAAGCTGCTTGAATGGCTCAACTTCGTCACCACCGAGCTGCACAAGAATTTCAGCCCGCTGTTCAATCCGTCGCTCTCCGACGACACCAAGGCCTTCTTCAGGGACCGCCTGGCAGCCAAGTTCAAATATATCGACAGCAAGCTCGCCGGACAGGACTACCTGATGGGCCAGCAGTTCACGGTCGCCGACGGCTATCTCTACGTCATGTTGCGCTGGGCGGACGCGAACAAGATGGACCTCTCGGGCTTTCCGAACCTGATGGCCTACAAGGCCCGCATCGCCGCGCGGCCGAAGGTGCAGGAAGCGCTGTCAAAGGAAGGTTTGAAGGCGGCGTGAGGTTTGCGCGATCGATAAGGCAAGGGCCGGATTGATGATCCGGCCCTTTTTCGTTTGGTGCTCCGCCATCGAACAGCCTGCCCTTCACCACGGCCGGCGGTCATGGGTCCCGGGTCGCGCTTCGCTTGCCCGGGATGACGGAGGAATCTTGCCGCGGGCCGCTACTCGGCCGCCTGGGCCGCCGGCTTCTTCGGCGGGAAACGGCCGTAGAAGGTTTCGCCCTTGGCAGCCATCTCTTCCAGAAGCTTGGGCGGGGTGAAGCGCGGGCCGTATTTCTTCGCGAGCCTGTGGCAGAGCTCGACGAAGTTCTGCGTGCCCATGAAGTCGATATAGGACAGCGTGCCGCCGGTGAAGGGGGCAAAGCCGAATCCAAGGATGGAGCCCACATCGGCCTCGCGCGGATCGACGATCACGTGATCTGCCACCGTGCGGGCGGCCTCCACCGCCTGCACCACCAGGAAGCGCTGCTTCAATTCCTCGACATCGAGGCTGTCGGGATCGAGATGCGTCGGCTGCAACGCGGCGATCCCCGGCCACAGGCTCTTCTGGCCCTTGCCCTTCTCGGGATAATCGTAAAAGCCCTTGCCGTTCTTGCGGCCAAGCCGGCCCTGCTTCTCGACCATCTCGACCATCAGCTGCTTTCGCTCCTGGTCGATCGCGTTCGGCCCGAGATCGGCTTCGGTGGCCTTCATGATCTTCAGGCCGAGATCGAGCGCGACCTCATCCGACAGCGACAGCGGACCTACCGGCATGCCGGCCATCTTGGCGGTGTTCTCGATCATCGCCGGCG
>JAFAUV010000404.1 GCA_019243075.1 Bradyrhizobium sp. | reverse complement strand
AATTGTCGGCCGCAAGCAGGTTGGTCGACATACGGAAGCTTGTCGCCGCGTCGGCGACCGCGGCCTGCGGCTCGGGCCGCAAATAGCGCCGGCCGTGCCGGAAAGCCACATAGTTCGAGCTGGCCCGGAGAGCACCCAAGTGAAACTCATCGGTGTCGAAAAGCGGTAGACGAACGGCATCGCTACCTTCTGTCCGAAGAACGACGGCGTCACCAAGTAGCCGCAAGGCCGAAATCGCGCGTGCGAAGCCGAGCAGTTCAATCAGCGAGCCATAAGCTTCCACTCTATCGAGGATGCCGACGTAGGTTGCATTTGCATGCTCGATCGGTGCCCAATCCTGGTGAAGCAGTAGCTGTTTGAAGAAGTCTTCCGTTCGACCGAAACCCCAGACCATAAAATGCATATCAAAGGGGATGGGCTGTTGCTGCGGCAACAACACCAGCAACCGCGCCGTGAAATAGTAGGTGAAGTCATTCCAGGTGCTGAATTGGGGTATCACGGCGACGCCGGGCCGTGCGATCGGGGCGAGCCCAGCCGCGTTCGCGTCGCGGGCGAAGATCACAGAAACCGGGGCGTTTGCGGGAATGGGCTCTGCAGTGCTCACGATGCTTCAGAGAATAAGGAATCGAGAATCAGGCGGCAATCCGCGATTGTCGATTATAACAATTTCACGCTGTGGCAAGCCGTCAGAAGAAATGCGGTGTTCACCGCCACAGCTTGGAGGCAGCGTTGCCGGGCCTGCTATTGTCCGCGTGACCAAGAGATAGAGAACGCCGTCGGGCACGTTGGAAATCTTGGCGGGACTCCACGCGCCTTGTCGAATTTCGGTCTGACGGCGCGGCAATCGACGTGTTCGGTTTGGCGCTCGCGCCATCGTTCTTGCGTAAGCGTCATTTTGATCCCACCTTCTCGTGGCGCGAGGGATAGGCGAGGTTCACGATCTCTTTGAAGGGATCGGCTCGTGTCTATGCTTGACCATACGCTTAAGTCGGACGTGACGACGGGCCGGTTGGAAGTGATCAGGGAGACAGGACGGCGCCGTTGGTTCTCCAGGGATGACAAGGCCCGGATTGTCGAAGAGACGCTGGCACCGGGCGCGGTCGTTTCCGACGTTGCCCGTCGACACGGGCTGACGCCCCAGCAAGTATTCACCTGGCGCCGGCAGGCGCGCCAGGTGCCCGCGGGAAAGGTGGATGAGCTGCAATTTGTGCCTGCTGTGGTGGAGCCGCCACCGGCCGCGGCCGTAGCCGTTCCGGAGCGCAAGACGCGGCGCTGCAAGGCCAAGCCGGATCTCGGGGGTATTGAGATTGAGATCGATGGCATCACCATCCGGACCGGTCGCGGCGTGGACGCGGCGATGATTGCCGCCATCGTCCATGCGCTGAAGGCAACCGGATGATCGGCCCGTCCGGAACTGTCCGGGTGATGGTGGCCACCAAGCCGGTCGACTTCCGCAAGGGAATGGAGGGGCTTGCCATGTTGGTGCGCGAGCACATGAAGGCCGATCCGTTCTCGGGTGCTGTTTATGTGTTCCGTGCCAAGCGGGCGGACCGGATCAAGCTGATCTTCTGGGATGGTACGGGTTTGTGCCTGTTCGCCAAGCGGCTCGAGGAAGGCGTCTTCCGCTGGCCGAAGATCGAGGATGGCGTGATGCGTTTGTCGGCCGCGGAGTTGTCGGCGCTGCTCGAAGGGCTTGATTGGCGGCGTGTCCACGAGGCCCGGGAGACGGTCGTCCCGACGCAAGTCGGATGATTGTGGGCTGCGCTGCGGCGAAGTGAATCAGGGGCATCGAGCACGTCGTCAGGCGGGCGCGAATATGCTCTGATTTGCCCGTGAGCGATAACCTTCCTGATGATCCCGAGACGCTAAAGGCGATGCTGCTTGCCGAGCGGCACGAGAGCGAGCGGCTGCGCCAGATCATCAAAGAGCTGCAGCGTCATCGCTTTGGCCGGAAGGCAGAGTCGCTTCCTGAGGAGCAGATGCTGCTCGGTCTCGAGGATGTCGAGCAGGTCGCGGCCTCTGCCGAGGCCGGTCAGGACGCGACCGCTCCGGAAGGCCGGGCGGCACGCGCACGCAAGCGTCGCGGCAATCGCGGAGCACTGCCGGCGCATCTGCCGCGGATCGAGGTCGTGGTCGACCTCGACGCCAAGACCTGTCCCTGCTGCAAGGGCGACCTGCACCAGATCGGCGAGGACAAGAGCGAGCGGCTGGACATGGTGCCGGCGCAGTTCCGCGTTGTCGTCACCCGGCGTCCCAAATACGCCTGCCGAGCCTGCGAGGAAGGCGTCATGCAGGCCGAGGCTCCGGCCCGGTTGATCGAGGGCGGACTGCCGACGGAAGCGACCATCGCCCAGGTTCTGGTGTCCAAATATGCCGATCATCTGCCGCTCTACCGGCAGGCCCAAATCTATGCCCGCCAGGGCATCGCTCTCGATCGATCGACACTGGCGGACTGGGTTGGGCATGCCGCCTTCCATCTGCGCCCGCTGCATGAGCGCCTTCTCACGGTGCTTCGGGCGAGGTCCAAACTCTTCGCCGACGAGACGACGGTGCCGGTGCTCGATCCCGGTCGAGGGCGCACCAAGACCGGCCAGCTCTGGGCCTATGCCGCCGACGACAGGCCCTGGGGCGGCCTCGATCCGCCCGGCATCGCCTATGTCTATGCCCCCGACCGCAAAGCCGAGCGGCTGTTCAGCCATCTTGCCGGCTTCAAGGGCGTCCTGCAGGTCGATGGCTACAACGCCTACCCAAAGCTTGCCGAACGTGGCGAGGTCGAGCTCGCCTTCTGCTGGGTGCACATGCGGCGCAACTTCTACGAACTCGCGACAGCCGGCCCCGCGCCGATCGCAAGCGAGGCGTTGAACCATATCGCCGCATTCTATGCGATCGAGAAGGAGATCCGCGGCCGCAGCGCGGCGGAGCGCCGTCTCGTGCGGCAGCAGAAAAGCCGGCCGCTCGCCGATGCCTTCGAGGCTTGGCTGCGCGCCAAGCTGGCTCTCATCAGCCAGAAGATCAAGCTCGCCGATGCCATCCGCTACGCCCTCTCGCGCTGGCAGGGGCTGACACGCTTCATCGATGACGGCCGCATCGAACTTGACAACAACACGGTCGAACGTTCGATCCGTGGCATCAAGCTTGGTCGCAAAAATGCACTATTTGCTGGATCCGACGGTGGTGCCGAACATTGGGCTGTCGTCGCGTCTCTGGTCGAGACCTGCAAGATCAACGACGTCGATCCGCTCGCCTATCTCACCGACGTCCTGACCAGGATCGTCAACGGTCATCCAAACCGCGACATCGACCAGCTACTGCCCTGGGCCTACCGCGCGCAAGCCCTCAAAGCCGTGGCCTGAGAACGACGCTTACGTTCTTGCGGGCCATCCGCCCAATTCTCTCGTTCGGGAATAGCGAATTCGCCGCGAACGTTCGTTCCTCCGATACCGACAAAAATACCGACAAAACGGACGGCTGCCGCGAACTTTTGCGTGTATTTTCAACGCGCCGCGGAAATTTTTCCAAGAAATCCGGAATCGAACCAGTGACTTAAGTTATTGTTATTATTGGTATTTTAAGTCTGGTGCCCCTGGCCGGAATCGAACCAGCACTCCTTGCGGAACTCGATTTTGAGTCGAGCGCGTCTACCAGTTCCGCCACAGGGGCATTCGCGTTCGGGGGCAAAAACAACCTCGGGCCGCGAAGCGGGCGGACTATAGCGGCCGGCCGCAGAGGGTCAACCCGCGCGGATGTGATTTCACCGCCGCTCGACAGCTCCGGGGAGGCCGGATACCAAGTAGACAGAGCTGTTTACCGGAGCATCGACGTGACCTCACAAAGCTCAGCCTTTCCGCACGCCTCGCGCGGCGAGGCCGGGCCGGTGCTGACCGCTTCGCTCGCCATCATGCTGATCGCGGCGGCGACGCTGGCGGGCGCCTGGTTCTTCCAGCTCGCGCTGGAGATCCTGCCCTGTCCGATGTGCCTCGAACAGCGCTATGCCTATTATTTCACGGTCCCCTTCGCCGCCTTGGTGGCGCTGGCGGCGGCGCGCGGCGCGCCGCGCGGCGTGGTGCTGGCGGGGCTTGCGGTCCTGATGCTGGCGGCGCTCGGCAACGCCGTCTTCGGGGCCTATCACGCCGGCGTCGAGTGGGACCTGTGGAAGGGCCCGACCGATTGCACTGGAAGCGGCGTCGATCTCGGCAATGCCGGCAGCCTGTTCGAGAGCCTCGACAAGGTGAAGGTGATCCGCTGCGACGAGGTGCAGTTTCGCTTCCTCGGCGTTTCGCTCGCCGGCTACAACGCGCTGATCTCGCTGTTGATGGCCGCGATCGCTGCCTGGGGGATGGCGCGGGCCGCGAGGCGCTGAGCCTCAATCGTCCACATCGTCCTGCGTCCGTCCGAACAGATGGACGATGCCGGGGGTGGCGATGGTGACGAATACGAAGCGCGAAATGTGATGCGCACCGACGAAGATCGGATCGATGTGGAGCGTCAGCGCCAGCGCCAGCATGGCGTCCATCGCGCCAGGCGCAAAGGCCACGATCACGTCGGAGATGCGCAGCTGCGTGGTCAGCGCGATGATCGCGACGAAGATGCCGGAAATCGCGATCGCGACCGCAAACGAGCCGAGGGCGGCATGGAGGTGGCCAACCAGCACCTTTGGCTTCATCCGTGCAAAGCGGCTGCCGATCAAGGCGCCGATGCCGACCAGCGCCACCAGGCGCACCCAGGGCGGCAAACCGCCATCGACCAGGCCTGCGCCGTGCAGCACGCTGGAGGCGATCATCGCGCCGAACATCCAGCTCGCCGGAAATTTCAGGATGCGCAGGATCAGCGAGAGCGCGAGCGAGGCCGCCAGCAGCGCGACCAGCTGCATCGGCGCCGCCACGGTAAGCGTGATGCCGGGCGCGTTGGCGGGCGCGACCCCGGTCAAGGCCAGCACCATCGGCAGCGCCGCCGTCAGGATGATCACGCGCATGGTCTGCACCACGGCGATGGCGGGAAGGTCGGCGCCGCGCTCGACGGCGAGGATGGTGATCTGCGACAGCGCGCCGGGACTGCCGGCGAGGAAGGCCGAGGTGCGGTCCCAGCCATGGACCCGCTGCAGATAATAGCTGGAGCCGAAGGTCGCGCAGAAGGTGGCGGCCGCAAGCAGGCCGATGCTCAGGGGATAGGCGCCGACATGGGCGATCAACTGCCGCGACACGACCGAACCCAGCGAGATGCCGAGCACGACCAGCACGCCCTGGGTGACGATCGGCGGCACGGCGAGCGGCCGGCCGGCGATCGCGGCGAGACCGGTCGCGGCCATCGCGCCGGTGATCAGCCCACCCGGCAGGTTCGCCCACAAAAACAACAGGCCGCCGGCGGCGCCGATCGCGAGCGTTTCGAGTGCGATCAGAGCCTTGTTGCGGCTCGGCAGGGTCACGGCCAGCGATGAAAGGATCTGCCTCACGCCGCCTTATGGCAAATTCGCGGCGGCGAAACAAATGCGTCAATGCGATGCAGCATTGCGCGCCCCCGCTCCAACCTCCCTGCAGCCAGGAGCCTTGCAGGGAGGAGAAAAGCGGGCGGAAGTTGTCCGATTATTTCGACGCCGGCGCGGCGGCGTCCTTGGCCTGCTGCTTGCATTCAGAGCGGAATTTCTTGCGCTCCCTGCCGTGCAGGCCCTTGGCATCGGCCTCCTTCGAGCATTCCATCGAGGCGGCGCTGCGCGGCTTGCCGCTCTTGGTGGTCGGTGCGGGCGTGGCGGCCGGCGCAGGCGAGGCGGAGGGCGAGGGCGTCTGCGCGTAGGCTGAGCCCGCCAGCAGGAGCGAGGCCGCCACCGCAAGACCGGCGGCGCGGGAAGAGATCGTGATCATGGAGGCACCTATTGGGTCAAGAGAAAGGGTTGCAACCTCGCGCCATGATGATGAACCGAGGATGAATGGATCAGCACCAATGCTGCCTTCGCGGCGACTATATTTTGCCAACGAAAAAGCGTTCGCGGCTTTGTCGCGCCGTGCGCCTCGGATAAGCTGCGAACCCCGCTTAGCCAGTTCTTAAAGGGAGAGACCAGGGATGACCTTCCAAGCCAAATTATTATGCGCGGTCGCGCTGACCGGGCTTGCTGCGTTCGCGGCGACCGCACCGGCGAATGCGCTGACAACCCAGGAGTGCAGCGCGAAATATCAGGCCGCCAAGAAGGACGGCACGCTGAACGGCATGAAGTGGAATGACTTCCGCAAGGCGCAATGCGGCGCCGATGCCACGCCGGCCGCCGCACCGGCCGCGGCTGCGCCGCCGCCGACCACGACCGCGAAGAAGGAAGCGGCGCCGGCCGCTGCGCCGGCGCCCCTGCCGACCGGCAACGCGGTCTTCCCGAACGCGGTCGATCCGAAATACGCCCAGGAAACCCCTGGCAAGGCGCGCCTGCACACCTGCGTCGACCAGTACCACGCCAACCAGGCCAGCAACGGCAATGGCGGCTTGAAATGGATCCAGAAGGGCGGCGGCTATTGGTCCGAGTGCAACAAGCACCTGAAGGGATCGGCCTGAGCGACAGGCAACAGGCCGGGCTCAGTGGGCCGGGCCTGTTCGCCCCCGGCGCCAGACGCGGGACGATTGAAATCCGGGCCGGAGCTCGACAACGCGTGCAGGAGCTTGTGCCTGAGGCGGCTTGAACGCGCTGTTGGTGCCGCTGGTGGCGACGCTATTGCTGCGCTGAACGCTGTTTGCAGTGCGGTTTTGTCCTCCCGGCATGGTCAGGCGAAGAAATTTATTCTATAGGCTCGCTGTGCAAGCGAGTCCTCCCATCTGATGATTTCCGTCGCGCATAGCCTGCTGGGCCTGGCCTCCGGATTGCTGGTCGGGTTTTCACTCGGCCTGGTCGGTGGCGGCGGCTCGATCCTCGCGGTGCCGCTGATGGTCTATGTGGTCGGGGTACCAGAGCCGCATGTTGCCATCGGCACCAGCGCGATCGCGGTCGCAGCCAATGCCGCAGTCAACCTTTCCAACCATGCGCGTGGCGGCACGGTGATCTGGTCCTGCGCCCTGCCCTTCGCGATTGCCGGCGTGGCCGGCGCCTTCTGCGGTTCGCTGCTCGGCAAAATGATCGATGGGCAGAAGCTGCTCGCGCTGTTCGCGCTGGTGATGCTCGTCATCGCCATGCTGATGCTGAAGACGCGCGCCCGGGTCGGCGCCACCGACGTCAGGATGAACGCATCGAACCTGCCTGCCATTGTCGGGCTCGGCCTCGCCACCGGCACGCTGTCCGGCTTCTTCGGTATCGGCGGCGGGTTTCTGATCGTGCCGGCGCTGATGCTGGCGACGGGCATGCCGATCATGAATGCGGTGAGCTCCTCGCTGGTCGCGGTCACGGCGTTCGGGATGACCACGGCGCTGAGCTATGCCTGGTCCGATCTGGTGTCGTGGGGGCTCGCGATCCTCTTCATCGCCGGCGGTATCCTCGGGGGCTGGGCCGGAACACGTTCGGCGCGGCATTTGTCGGAACGCCGCGGCGCGCTCAACACCGTGTTTGCCGCTGTCATTATCGCCGTGGCCCTCTATATGTTGGTGCGTAACATTGCCGGTTTCTCGGCGTCATAAAGGGTCGGGACCGAAACGGGGCGTCGGATGCATAAAGGGATCGATGTGGCTTTGGCCGGCCTGACACATAGCCGCCGCGACTTGCTGGCCCTGCTCGGCGGCGCAGCGGCGCTCGCGGCCGGGCCTGACCTGGCGCAGGCACAGGGCGAGCCGACCGAAGCCTCCGTGTTGCGCGATCCCGACAATCCCGTGTTGGGCAATCCGGACGGCGACATCTCGATTGTCGAATGGTTCGACTTCAATTGTCCCTATTGCCGCAAGCTCGAGCCGGAGCTGCGCCAGGTGGTGCAGGACGATGGCAAGGTCCGCCTTGTACTGAAGGACTGGCCGATCCTGGGACCGGTGTCGGTGCTGGCATCACGCGTGGCGCTCGCCTGCAAATACCAGGGCAAATACGACAAGGCCCATGACGCCCTGATCGGCGTCAGCTCGAAGCTCACCGAGCCGCGCATCTACGAGCTGATCGCAGGTGCCGACGTCGATGTCGATCGGACCAAGCAGGATCTTGCCGCCAACGCCAAGGCGATCGACGGCATGCTCGCGCGCAACAACGAGACCGCCGAAGGGCTGGGCTTCCAGGGCACGCC
>JAFAUV010000043.1 GCA_019243075.1 Bradyrhizobium sp. | reverse complement strand
CTTCATCGATATTCAGGCCGGAGTCCCGACCTCTTTGTCCAAACCTATTTGTTCACCCCCTGCCTTGTCAGCGCCGCCACCGCTTCCTGCACCGTCGTCATGAACTGGGCCGGGAAAATGATGGTCGAGTTCTTCTCGATCGAGATTTCGGCCATGGTTTGCAGGGTGCGGAGCTGCAGCGCAACCGGATGCTGCGCGATGATGTCGGCGGCTTCGCCGAGCTTGACTGCGGCCTGATACTCGCCTTCCGCTCCCACGATCTTGGCGCGCCGCTCGCGCTCGGCCTCGGCTTCCCTCGCCATCGCGCGCTGCATGTTCTCGGGCAATTCGATGTCCTTGATCTCGACCGCCGTCACCTGCGTTCCCCAGGGTTCGGTATGCTGGTCGATCACGTCCTTGATCTGGTCGTTGATGCTGACGGTCGAGGCCAGGAGTTGATCTAGGCTGAAGCGTCCGACCACGTTGCGGACGGTGGTCTGGCTGATCTGGCTGATGGCATTGTAGACGTTCTCGATAGCCATGACCGACCGCTCCGGATCGGAGATGTGGTAGTAGGCGACCGCGGCAATATCGATCGAGACGTTGTCGCGGGTGATGATCTTTTGCGACGGAACCTGCATGGTGACGGTCCGGAGCGAGACTCGCGTCATCTGCTGGATCGGAAAGAACACCAGCGTCAGCCCCGGGCCGCGCACGCCTTCGAAGCGCCCCAGGAAGAAGATCACGCCCCGTTCGTATTGCTTCAGGATGCGAAACGAACTGACGAGATAAACCGCGATCAATGATGCGAGAACGAAGACCATCGATTCCTCCTCAAGCTCACGGCTTGGCGCCGCTGCAGCATCGGGCGACCGACGCGGCAATTCCATGCCTGACGGCCTGACCATAGCCAAGAGGACGAGGACTCCGTTGCTGCCTGCAGGACTGTGGGGCTCGGTAAGGTACCTCAGCCGTCCGGGACCAGGCTATTGCTGTTTTTCCCAGAAGGACAGCAAACCCTGCGAAGCCGAGCCGCCGATCACGCAGGGGATGCCGATCTCGACCTGACCCAGTGCCGCGGCAGAAACGCATCCCAGCGCCAGCGCGCCGACACCGACCTGGCCCCAGAAGTCGAGATTGCGCCGCGAGTCCGATCCCTTTGTCTTCAACTCCTCCACGGCCGCCAGTGCATCCCTGCGTACCGCGCCAAGCTGCACGGTGTCCGCAGCCTGGATCACCTCGGTGAGCGGCGCCTTGATCGCGTCCGGCTGGCTCGGCAATTCGCTGCGCAGGAACTCGCGCAAATTGGCGTCGCGCACGGCGTAGCTTGCGAGGGTATAGCGCGCCATGCTGCCGACCGTCAGCTTGTCGACGGTGTCGCGGCTCTTTGACCACGGCAGCATCTGCATGATCTTGAGGATCGGCAGATGCGAGCCGGTGGCAAAATAGTAGCCCCACAGCGTATCCAGGAGATCCTGGTTGTTGGCGTAGGTCACGGCCGTGTCCAGCTTCTTCTCTTCCTTGCTGAAGGGCTTGGTGAACACGCCCTTCAGCTTGTCCATCATTCCCGGCTTTTTCTCCTCGAGCGGGATTTCGGTGAGCGTGGGCAGCGTGCTGGAGAGATACGCGTCGATCATCACCCGCCGCGCCGGCATCTTGGCCTCGACCTTGCGCAACAGGTTGCGCCAGTCGGCGAGCCCCGAATAGGCGATGGCGCGGATGATCACCCACTCGTCTTCCGGCGGCACCGGGAAGAAGCTGTTGACGAGCTGCTCCGCCTTGGCCGGGTTCGATCCGATCGCGCCGGCAATGAAGCCGAGATAGATGCCGGCGTTCTCCGGTTCCTTGAAGGTCTGGGAATGAAACAGCACGCGCACCGCGGCCGGCACGTGGGCGTAGTCCGGCCTGGCGCGATAGTTGTAGATCCATTGCTGGACCACGCCGAGCGAGGCGCGCGGATCGATTTCCGGGGTTACCGCGGCGCGGGCCGGGGCCACCAGCACAAGCAAGGCGGCTGCGAGGACGAGGTTACGCATGTGATGCTCCGACATGGGCTCCGCGTTGCAGATGGGCATCACGCGGAACTTTGCTGCTGCCATGGCTAGAGGGCATTTGAGCCGGCGATGCGAATAATTCAGGGAATCGCCGGCTCGGTACCGCGTCGAAATTGTGGCGGTGTTAATAATTGGCCCGCAACTCACCCCGCCCCCGACATCCTTTCGCCCTGCGAGCGCAATTGCATTTGGGCCTCGTCAGCGAAGGGACAGGCGGGACGTGACGATCATATGCCAAGCGCTTGGCCTGCGAGGCGGCGGGCGAAAGGTTGCGCGGCTGTTGTTGGCCGTGGTGCTGGGACTGGCGGCTCTGCCGGCACGCGCGGCGGAGACCATCACCGTCGAGGGCAATCGCCACATCGATGCGGATACCGTGCGCTCCTATTTCCATGGCTTTTCCGACGGACATTGTGATGAAGCCTGCCGCGATGCGGCGCTGAAGGCGCTGGTTGCCACCGATCTGTTCGACACCGTGAAGATCGAGCCGACCGCGAACGGGCTGGTCGTGCGCGTCACCGAGGCGAAGGTGCTCGGCCGTGTCGCGTTCGAGGGCAACAAGAAGGTCAAGGACGCCGAGCTGGCTGCGGCGGTGCAATCCAAGGCACGGGGCTCGCTGCAGCGCGCGACCGTGCAGGCCGACGTCTACCGCATTATCGAGGCCTACCGGCGCGTCGGCCGCGACGAGGTCGGCGTCGTGCCCGAGATTATCGACCGCGGCAACGACCGCGTCGACCTGGTGTTCAGCATCAGCGAGGGCAGGAAGACCACGGTACGGCAGATCAACTTCACCGGCAATCATGTGTTCGGCGACCGCCAGCTCAAGGCGGTGATCAAGACCTCCGCGACCTCGATGCTGAGCTTTTTGATGGGCGGCGACGTCTACGATCCGGATCGCGTCGACGACGATCGCGAGCTGATCCGGCAATATTATCGCAGCCACGGCTATGCCGACGCCAATGTTCGCGAGGCGCACGCGGAATATGATCCGGCCACCAAGGGATTCACACTGACCTTTGCGATCGACGAAGGGCCGCTCTACCGGTTCGGCGATGTCAGCCTCTCCTGCAATGTGCCGGGGCTCGATCCGGAACGGCTCCGCCGCCAGGTGCTGATCAAGAACGGCGCGATGTTCGATGGGGGGGCGCTCGACAAGACCACCGAGGCGCTCACCATCGAAATGGCCAAGCTGGGTTACCCCTTTGCGCATGCGACCCCGGGGTTGAGGCGCGATGCGGTGGCGTTGCGCGTCGGCGTGACCTTTGCGATCGACGAGGGCCAGCGCACCTATGTCGAGCGCATCGAAATTCACGGCAACACGCGCACCCGCGACTACGTCATCCGCCGCGAGTTCGACTTCGGGGAAGGCGATGCCTACAACAAGACGCTGATCGACCGCGCCGAGAAGCGGCTGAAGAACCTGAACTACTTCAAGACGGTCAAGATCACGACCAGGCCGGGCACGGCATCCGACCGCGTCATCCTCGACGTCGAGGCGGTTGATCAGGACACCGGCGATTTCAACATCGCCGGCGGCTATTCGACGACCGACGGCTGGATGGTCGAGGTCAAGGTCGGCGACCGCAATTTTTACGGCACCGGCGACAGTGTGCAGGCTTCCGCCAGCTACGGCCAATACGCCGTCGGCGGCAGCGTCTCCGTCACCGATCCGTCGCTGTTCGCCAACCATGTCTCTGGCGGGGTCGAGCTGTTCGACCGGACGACCTATACCAGCCCCTATCAGTCCTATGGCAGCAGCACCTACGGCGCCAATTTTTCGATCGGCACCCCGATCACCGAGCAGACCGCGATCCAGTGGCGCTATTCGCTGTACGACCAGAACGTCACGATCGATCCGGCCTCGCTGGCCGCGACGCCGTCGCTGCCGGTGCAGCAGGCGGCGGCCGCCGGACCGCAACTGGTTTCGGCGGTGGGCGATACCATCACCTACAACAGCCTCGACAACAACAAGCTGCCCACCAACGGCATCAATTCGCAACTGCGCCAGGACATCGCCGGGCTCGGCGGCGACGTGAAGTTCCTGCGAACATCGGAAGACCTTCGCTATTACCAATCGCTCGGCAGCGATCTCGTCGGCATGGTGCGCGCGCAGGGCGGCTATATCACCGGCTGGGGCGGCCAGCAGGTGCCGATGCTGAACAATTTCTTCGGCGGCCCGAGCATGGTGCGCGGATTCGCGCCGAACGGCTTTGGTCCGCGCGACCTCACGCCCGGCTCGACCATGGATAATGTCGGCGGCAGCATGTATTGGGCGACCACGGCGGAATTGCAGAGCGGTATTCCCGGCGTCCCCCAGGAATACGGCTTGAGGGGATCGGCCTTTGTCGATGCCGGCAGTGTGTTCGGCTACAAGGGCGCGACGAGCTTTGCGGGCCAGACCGCGCAGATCGCCAATTCCAATGTCATGCGCTCCTCGGTCGGCGTCGGCCTGACCTGGGCCTCGCCCTTCGGCGCGCTCACGGTGAACTATGCCGTGCCGGTCACGAAAGCGTCCTACGATGTGGTGCAGCCGCTCAGCTTCAATGCCGGCCCGTTCTGATCGCGCCGGTGCGGCCGTCCGTGGTCCGTGGCAAACCCGTAAATCAGCGCCAGCCGATCGAGGCACTCCTGAAAGCGCCGTGAAAAATAATCCTTCCAGCGCTGGGTCGAGAGGCCGCGCCGCTGGCCGATCTGCGCCATGGTCATGCCCTGGACCAGCACGTCGTGCACCAGCGCCGATCCGTCAGCACCGAGCTCGCGCTCGACCCGGTTCAGGCGGAGCACGGCCTTGCGCTGCCCCTCGGTGATCGGCTCGCGGGTCTGCACACCGTCGACATATTCGCGGGTCGGATCGACCGCCTGCGGCCCGCGCTCGGCGCGCTCCCAATCGTGCTGGAAGGCACGCCCGCCCCGATATTGCGCCTCGTTGATTTGTCCGTGCGAATGCAGCCGGGCCAGCGGATCGTTTCGGATCGACCTGAGCGCCACGATCTTCTCGCCGGCTTCCAGCGCCAGCGGATCGTCCACCTCGACCGCGGCAACTTCGGTATTGCGCGGCAGATCGCGCGAACGCCGGTCGTGAACTTTTGCCGCGCGAAACGATCTCCTGCGACGTGTCATGCTTCCTCCAATGAAAGAAAATCTGCGTGATCAGGCGGCCTGGACGAGCCGCAGCACGAAAGGGGCGGCCGGACGTTCGGGTTCGGTGGCTGGAGCCCGCGTCAGCTGAAAATGCGCAGCGCAGTAGCTGGAACCGCGATCGCAAGGATGGCCGCAGAAGCTGATGGCCTCACCCTCCTTGTCGCCGCCATAGGGATAGCGGCACTCATCGGCTTGAAGTTCGAGGAGCGAGACCAGCCGCGGGCTGATCCCGACGCAGCGCAATCTCGCCGGCTCGGGATGCTCGGCCGCGCCTTCGACCGGCCCCAGCCCGGGTTTCGGCCTGAGCTCGGCGGCGCGATGCTCGCTCTGCTTCCTCATTCGCTTCTTCGTCGGGTTCTGTGACCGCGGAACCAGCATCGCGCGGCTTTCGGACGGCGCGGGAGCGGCAAGACCCATCCGCTTGCCGCGGCCGATCGCGGCGCTGCGGGTATAGGCGGTTCCGAATTTCGCATTGATGGCCTGGACCGCCTCGCCGTAGGACCTGCCTCGCACGATTTGTTCGCGCAGCGTCTCGGAATGTTCCGGCCTCCAACTCGATGATTGCATGATCGATCCTTCCCTGCGCGCCGGCCGCCTGGCTGCGAATCGGCGCGAGGCCGGAACATTCCGATATTCAGAAATAAATGTCAAGCTTGATTTCTGATATTCGTAATTGCTATTCATTCCGAAATTCGGAAAAAGGGAGGCGGACCATGCAGGAGGTAGCCATGCTGGATGTTGCAATGATTGAACGGGCCCTCGAGAGGACGGGCAAGTCCAAGGGCGGGCTTGCCCGCGCCATGGGCGTGCGCGCGGGTGCCGTTTCCGAGATTCTGGGGGGTCAGCGCCTGATCAAGGCCTCCGAAATTGGGCCAATTATGGAATATCTCGGCCTGAACTCGGTCCCGATCATGGGCCGGGTCGGGGCGGGCGCGACCATCGAGCCGGAGGTCGAGCAGGTGCCGCCCGAGGGCCTCGGCGAGGTCGAACTCCCCTTCCCCATCTCGGGGGAAACCATCGCCTTCGAGGTCACCGGCGATTCGATGCTGCCGAAATATGAAAACGGCGACGTCATCGTGGTCTATCGCGAGCAGCGCCACCCGCTGGCCAGCTTCTTTGGCGAGGAGGCGGTGGTACGGCTCAAGACCGGCCAGCGTTACCTGAAGACGATCGAGCGCGGCAAATCCCCGAGCCAGGTCAATCTGACGAGCTTCAACGCCAAGCCGATCAACGGCGTCAAGCTGGAATGGATCGGGGAAATCTGTGTCACCCTGCCGAGGGGCCAGATCGAGCGGATGCGGGCCAAGGCGGCCACGCGCTCGCGGAGATCGAAGGCCGCGAAATGAGGTCGGCGGTGAATCGCGAGGCACCCTTCCAGCCGATTCGCTCCGTCCCCGTACTCTTTTTCTGATTGTCGTAATTCTCTACTTGACTCCATTCTGAATTTCAGAAATAATGCGCGCATGCAATATTTCGTGGTGATGATCGATTACGGCCGCCGTGGGCGCGAGGCCGTGGTCGATCCCGAGATGACGCGGCGCGAGGTAGTCTCGCGCGTCGCCTCCGGCGAGTACAAGAATATCAGCTTCATTCACGAGATCGTGGATAGCTCGGTCGACGATGTCACGGAGAAAATCCTGGCGGAAGCCGCCTTGCCGGCTATCGGGGCATCGGAAGCCGATCTGCAGTCCATCCGGTTCGATCACATCAGGGATTTGCGCAAGCACGAGACGGCGTGACTCGCCCGACCGACGGGCATGGGCTGCCCCGATGCAAGCGCTTGATAGGCAATCAGGACGCGCAAGGGCTACGTCGATCCCGGGGGCTTGGGCGACGATCGATATCGGCCGCGCAGCAATCTTCGGCCATCCAGCGAAGCCGTCCGCGCATATTGCACCGCACTGTCGATGTCTTGCTTCCCGCGACACAATGTTGTCACTGTGCCCTCAAGCCTGGGAACCCTTTTGCCCCACAGGCGTGTTCAAACATAGTTGCAACGGGCCGACCCAATGAACAGTCTGGAAACCAGTACCCTCGCCAAGGTCACGAAGCGTCTCGTGCCTTTTCTCATCCTTTGCTATTTCGTCGCTTACCTCGATCGGGTCAATGTCGGCTTCGCCGCCTTGACGATGAACCAGGATCTCGGCCTGTCGCAGACGGCGTTCGGCTTCGGCGCCGGCATCTTCTTCCTCGCCTATTTCGTCTTCGAGGTACCCTCGAACCTGATGCTGGAGCGTTTCGGCGCACGCAAGTGGATCGCCCGCATCATGGTAAGCTGGGGCATCCTGTCCGGCCTTATGGCGTTTATCCCTGACATCGCCAGATCCACCGGAATGGGCAATGAGAACGCCTTCTACCTGATCCGCGTTCTCCTGGGCGCCGCCGAAGCCGGCTTCTTCCCAGGCATCATCTTCTACCTGACCCTGTGGTTCCCGGCAGAATATCGCGCCCGTATCGTCGGCTACTTCATGGCCGCAATCCCGCTCTCGACCGTCATCGGCGCGCCGATCTCGGGCGTGTTGCTGTCATTGCACGGCTTGGGCGGCCTGGCTGGCTGGCAGTGGCTGTTCATTCTCGAGGCGGTTCCTGCGCTCATTCTTGCGGGCATCGTGTTCTTCTATCTGACGGACCGGCCGGCAGACGCCGACTGGCTTGCTCCAGACGAGCGCAACTGGCTGGCCGAGCGGCTCACGCTCGAGCGCAGGCAGCGCGAGGCCGTGCAGGACTTCACCGTGGCTCAGGTGTTGGTGAATCCGAAGGTGATCGGCCTGAGCCTGGTCTATTTCGGCGCGGTCGCAACCAATTACGGGC
Organism: Bradyrhizobium sp.; assembly: GCA_019243075.1. GTDB lineage: Bacteria > Pseudomonadota > Alphaproteobacteria > Rhizobiales > Xanthobacteraceae > Bradyrhizobium. Next base: position 1,747 of record JAFAUV010000043.1, on the reverse strand, counting down.
TGGGCTTCTTCCTGCCGCAGATCGTCAAGACCTTTGGTCTGACGACCTTCACGACGACGGTGGTCTCTGCCATCCCCTACGCGGTCGGCACCATCGCCATGGTCTGGTGGGGCCTGCGCTCCGATCGTGTCGGCGAGCGGCGCTGGCACACGGCGATCCCGCTGATCATCGCGGCGGCCGGCATTGCCGCCTCCACGGTGCTCGACGACCCCACGCTCAAGATGATCTCGTTCTGCGTCGCCGGCTTCGGCATCTTCGCCTGCCTGCCGGTATTCTGGACGCTGCCGACCGCCTTCCTGTCGGGGGCGGCCGCGGCAGCCGGGATCGCGGTGGTCAACTCGATCGGCAATCTTGCAGGCTTCGCCGGTCCGTTCGCAATGGGCTGGATCAAGGACCACACCGGCAGCTATACCGGCGGCCTGTTGCTGTTGTCCGGACTGGGCCTTGTCGCCATGGGCATCGTGCTCAGCCTTCGTCACGACGACGCCCTTGAGCGAGCTCCCGCAATCCCGGCGACGAAATAAAACAGCATCGGCGAAGTGCGCGTTGCCCGCGCGAGCAGGCGACGCGCCTCCCACGAACTCAGACCAGGAACACCGTCGAGCCCGTGGTCTTGCGCGCCGCAAGATCGGCATGAGCCTTGGCGGCATCCTTGAGCGGATAGGTCTGGCGCACCTCGATCTTGACCGCACCGGACTGCACCACGTCGAACAGTTCTTTCGCCATCGCGACCAGGTTCTCATGCCTGGCGGCGTAGGTGTTGAGTGTCGGGCGAGTGACGTAGAGCGAGCCTTTCTGCGCGAGCAGGCCGAGGTTCAGCGGCTCGACGCTGCCTGAGGATTGGCCGAACAGTGCGGCAACGCCGAGCGGCGCGAGGCAATCCAGCGATTTCAGGAAGGTGTCCTTGCCGACGGAGTCGTAGACGACCGGCACTTTCTTGCCGCCGGTGATCTCGTCGACGCGCTTCACGAAATCTTCCTTGGTGTAGATGATGGTGTGGGCACAGCCATGTTCCTTGGCGAGCTTCGCCTTCTCCTCACTGCCGACGGTGCCGATCACGGTCGCGCCGAGATGTTTGGCCCATTGGCTCAGGATCAGGCCGACGCCGCCGGCGGCCGCGTGCAGCAGGATGGTGTCACCGGATTTGACCCGATAGGTCTGACGGATCAGGTATTGCGTGGTGAGGCCCTTGAGCATCATCGCGGCGGCGGTCTTGTCGTCGATGCTGTCGGGCAGCTTGATCAGGCGATCGGCGGGAATCAGCCGCGCTTCGGAATAGGCGCCGATCGGCGCAGCGCCATAGGCGACGCGGTCGCCCGGCCTGAAATCGCTCACGCCGGATCCCACTTCCTCGATCACGCCGGCGCCCTCGCCGCCGAGCCCGCTCGGCAATTGCCCGGGATAGAGACCGGAGCGGTTATAGATGTCGACGAAGTTCAGGCCCACCGCGGTGTGGCGGATGCGCGCTTGGCCCGGTCCGGGTTTGCCGAGTTGGACCTCCTCCCAGACCAGAACCTCGGGGCCGCCGGTCTTATGAAAACGGATGGCATGCGTCATGACGTTTACTCCCTTGAGATTTGTTGAACCAGTTTGGCGCCTGCCAGGCGCGGCAGGACGTTACGCGTCGATCGCATCCTTGATGCGTTTTCGCGTCAGAGGCAAATCTCGTAGCCGCTTGCCGGTAGCATTGGCAATCGCATTTGCGATCGACGCGGCAGCAGGTCCCTGCCCCGTCTCGCCGCTGCCG
>JAFAUV010000365.1 GCA_019243075.1 Bradyrhizobium sp. | reverse complement strand
GAGGCCACGCTTCACAAAATCCTGGCGCAAGGCCGCGTTGAGCGCTTCCTGGTCCTCTCGCTGCGCGCGGACATATTTGGTGAAGTTGCGCTCGATCGTAGCCTGGATGTCATCTGGCAGCGATTTCCAGGTGGCGAGATTGGCCATCGCGTTGAAGCCGGACCACATATGGTTGGTCAGGCTGACATACTTCACGAGTTCGTAGAGTCTGAAGCCTTCGAGGATCGCCAGCGGATTTTCCTGCGCATCGACCTTGCCGGTCTGTAGCGCGTCATAGATCTTGTTGGCGGAGGTCGTCACCGTCTTGGCGCCGAACGCGCTGAAGGTGTCGATCATCATCTGGCCGGGCGGCACGCGGATTTTCAGACCCTCGAAATCCGCGGGCGTGGCGAGTGGGCGCGCAATCGAGGCGACCTGGCGCATACCGTTCTCGAATCCGGCGACTGGAAACAGGTACATGCCCTTGGCGGCCATCTCCTCGCCGATATATTGGCCAAGTGGGCCATCGATCGCTCTGTGTGCTTCGGTCGATGACTTGAACGCGAACGGCAATTGCTGGCTTTCCGCGACCGGCACGGCCGTGCCGATGATGCCGCCCATCAGCGTGAAAAACTGGATTTCGCCGGCGATCAGCATTTTCAGCGCATCGGGATCGCCGCCCGGCAGCTTGTTGTTCTCTGCATAGACCGTCGTCTGCACCCGGCCGTTGGTCTCGGCCGCGATCGCCTGCCACATCGCATTCAGGTTCTTGTGCAGCGTGCCGGAGGCGGCCTGGTTGTGATACTGCGCGAATTTGTATTCGGCGGCGCGCGTCGGCCGCACCATGATCGCGGGACCGATTGCGGCCGCGCCCGCCACGACCGATCGCCGCGTCCAGCCTGCCATCGGCATCCTCCCAGCCTACCTCGGTTGCACCTGGGCTTTAGGATGTGCCGACCGCGCCGTCAAATCACGAGGGTTTTGCCGGCCGCGGCGGCATCGGGGGAGAAGATGGGCCGCTCCTCACATGGATGACGGCGGTGTCGTCGGCATACAATCTCGTCCAGCCCGGCGCATGATCCATCAGAAGGCCAGCCGGTGAATCCGCCGCGAGCAGTGTTGCTTCCATGTCGTATTCGTCGAGCATCGTCAGCAGATTATCCATGCGTCGGCCCTCGACGGCATTGAAATAGGTCATTACCAATTTCTCGCCATAGAGCTCGGCGCGTCCGTCGATAAAGGGGGGCATGTCCCTGGCGATCATGTAACCGCCAAAGGCATAGGAATTGAAAATGCGCTTCGTTCCGCGTTTCTCGAGCAAGTCAAGAGCCGCGACCGGGGTCTGCCGTTTGGCGAAGACGAATTCGTGATGATCCGCATAGGTCAGTGTCGACGCTGAAACGCAACCGGCGATGACGGCCCTCGTCAATCCGGATATGAAGGGCAGGGAGCAGAACTCTCCGGCCCAGCGCTTGACGGAATCGGTCGCCTGCTTCCGAGTTGCGAAGGGTTGTGCCAGCACGAGCGGGGTCACGAGGGCGTAGGCCTCAATGTTGCGGATATGGGTCAGCGCCATGAAGACCAGCAGCAGGAGCAGCAGGATCCGCGGGATCGACAGCACGATGCCACTGTAATAGCCGAGAGCGAGCAAGCCCAGCAGACTTGCTTCGAACGGATTGATCGAGCTGAAATTCTGGGGCATCCATTCCGCGATGACCGAAAGAAGCTGGCCCAGAGCAAGGATTCGGCTCGCGGCGATCAGCGTATTCCAGCCATAGGGCGTGCAGCAACAAGCGATCAGCGCACCAAGCGCGAACAGCGCCCAGCGCGCGGCCAATGCCACGCGCTGTTCGGGCGCTGCGGTCCAAACCGCTTCCAGCGCAACAGGCGCGATCAGCGCCAGTCCCAGCGCGAAGCCACCGTGGAGGCTGGCCCACAGCGTCATCAGGGGCAGCCAGAAGAACGAGGGCGAGGTGCGACGGTCGGCCGCCGACATCAGCGCGCCGATCCAGGCGGCCATCACCGGCAGCGCGAGTACGTGCGGCCTTGCCAGGAGATGATTGAAACACAGCACGAAAGCGAGCATCGCCAGCAGCACCGAATGCGCGGGCTCGCAGTGCTTGTCGAGCAGGAACACCAGGATCGCAAAAGTCGTGCCGATGGCGAAAGATGCCAGAACGACCGGTCCGGCCCATCCGAATTGAGCATAGGAAACGGCATACAGCACTTGCGACAGCCAGGCATTCGAGATCCAGGACTCGCCCTGATGCAGCAATGAATAGATGTCGGAATAGGGCACGGCGCGGTGCGCGATGATCCACTGCCCAACCTTGATCTGCCAGAAACTATCGGAGTCCTGGAGCAGGCCATCGCCGTTGAAGAAGCAGATGAGATAGGCGCCGACCCCGACGCAAAACGGCAGCAGCCATCGCGCGGCGATGTTCTCACCTCGGCCGGCGAGTGGAAGCGAGATGGGCGTTGGAGATGGCATGGGGGAGCCCGGTCATGTCGGAAGCGTACGGGTGCATTCGATCATGCCGGTCATAAGTTCGGGTAAATCGCGGGTCAGGCCGGTGTCGCGCCGGGCCTGAAGTTCCCGGAGTCATGGTAAACAAAGCTTGCTAGCGCGAAGTCCGTGGCCGAGGCGCGGGTGCTAGCGGGCATGCAATCGCAATCGAGCCGGTCGCGCGTTCAATGCCGGTGACCGTGCGGGCGAAGTCGCCGCGAGCAGGAAGGCGTGATAGCGGTTGGCCAACATGATGGACCCGACGGCGAGCAGGATGCCGCCGATCACGTCGACCAGGTAATGGGCGCCGATGACGGGAGTGGCTGCGATCATCAAGACGTTCATGGCAGTTGCCAGGGCGGCAAAGCCGCGCACCGGCCACAGCGCCCAGATGTAAAGGATGGCGGAGGCCGCGTGAAAGCTCGGGAAAGAGACGATGCCCGCTAGCTCGAACAATTGGAGATGGCGCAGCGAACCGTTGCGCAAGGCCGTGATGTCGCGCAATTGCGCCGCATAGATCTTCATGTCCAGTGTGCCGAACTCCGCTGCCGAAAGATGCAGGCCGTAAAAGGTGCCAATCGCCGGGACAAGCGCGGAGATGGCGATCGTTACGGCGAGCGCAAAGCACATTGCGGCCACGAAAAGCTGCAGCCTCACCAGGCGTCGCGTCAAGGTGAGGATGATCGGAATACCCAGGAGCGGCCATTTGATGAAGCCATAGCCCGTGTTCAGCCAATGCGCGATCGCCGGATGAGCATCGACGAACCTGGCGATCGGCTCCGGATCCAGACCGATTGCGCGATCGAAGAAGAGGAAACTCTGATCCTGCAACGGCAGCGGGGTCGCGCCGGCAACATAGCTGAGCGGGCCGACGATCGCAGTGGCCAAGATAATTTGCGAGATCGCCCCGAGCGAAAAGATCAGCTTCGGATCGGCCGCCTCGGCCCTGGCAAAAGCGTAGGCGTATGCGAGCAGGCCGAGGCACCCGGCGATCGCAGCCGTCGTCCCGAATGCGATTGGCTCGAGCGAGAAATCCGAGACGCCGAGTGCCAGCATCAATGCGCCGCCCAACGCGGCGATCGCCGTCCAATTCAGGTTGAACAGCTGCCAGGCAACGCGAACGTCTGAATCGACCATTGGAGTACCGAAGTTTTTGCCTTCGGGCAGCCTTCCTGACAGCACTTAAGATCGGGGTAAGGACCGTGGTTAATGCGTGAAACCGGCGCCCAAACCGGTGGTGCAGCCTCGGCGCAGAAACATGGACAAGCGTCATATTTGCTTCTTGTGTTCCGCCGTGAATAGTTGTTCAGTTCTTCGCGGCGATTTACAGCCAAATCGCTCAAAACAGTGAAGAGGCGTTCGATCGTGCCCCTGGGCCGATCTGCGTCGGGGACGAGAAACGCGCCATGGTTTACCGGCGGACCCACCAAGTCGTGAAACGCCTCGCGGCACGCCGCAGCGCCATTCTGGCCGCGGCCCGCGATGCCGCCGCCGAAGCCGGCATGTCGGCGGTGCAGATTGCCCCTGTTGCGGTCCGCGCCAACGTCGCGGCTGGCACCGTCTATCGCTATTTCCCCTCGAAGGCAGATCTGATCTCGGAACTGATCGCCGATGTTTCCCGTGACGAGCTTGCGGCGATCCGCCGCGCGGCGGATGCGGCGCCCGGACCGTCCTCGGCGCTGGCGGCGGCGGTTTCGACGGTGGCCATTCATGTGCTGTCGCAGCGCAAGCTTGCCTGGGGCATTCTCGCCGAGCCCGTCGATGTCGATGTCGCGGCCTCGAGGCTTGCGAGCCGGCGTGAGATCGCGGACGAGATCGCCGGCCGCATCGATGCGGCGGTCAAAGCCGGGCACCTGCCGGCGCAGGACACCCGGCTCGCGGCGACCGCGCTGCTTGGCGCGCTGCATGAGGCGTTGGTGGGCCCGCTCGCGCCCGACAATCTCGACGATCCGGCCAGGATGCGCGACGCCGTGCAGATGGTGACGCTGCTCGCGCTGCGCGCTGTCGGCGTGATGGACGCCCGCGCCCGCGGCCTCGTGGTGCAGGCGGTGCTGCCGGCAAAGACGCTGGTCGGGGCTTAAATCGCGGCCCGGCGTTAGGATATCGGTAAGAATGTCGGCCGGTCGTTAAAGAACGAATGGCTGCATTATTGGATGGTTAGGAGTTTCGGCGTTTGGCTGCCATCGCATTTGAAGGAATGCAGCACCGATGGCCGAAATTGCCTCCAGCCCGAGCGGCGCGCAGCCTGGCTCCGTTCCGCGCGTGCTCTTCAACGCCTGCCTCGTGCTGTTCGTTCTGACGCTGCTGTATTTCCCGGCTGCATGGTTTTCGCATGCCTGGATCTATGACGCGAAAAGTCTGCCAAGCCCCACCGATTTCGTGAACGTCTGGGCCGCCGGCAAGCTGACGCTCGAAGGCCATGCGGTCCAGGCCTGGGACTGGGAGGTGCAGAAGCAGGTCGAGATCGCCGTGCTCGGGCAGGATTTTGACGGCTATTTCGCCTGGCACTATCCGCCACCGTTCCTGTTTGTAGCGGCCGTTCTGGCGCAATTTCCCTACGTCACGGCGTTCGTGGGCTGGGCTCTGGGCAGCCTCGTGCTCTACGCGCTCGCCATGCGGGCGATCGTCGGAGGCGGCTTTGGGGTTATGCTGGCGATCGCCTTCCCGGGCACCTTCGACAACCTTGCGGTCGGGCAGAACGGCTTCCTGACCGCCGCCTTGATCGGGGCCACGCTGTATCTCATCCCGGCACGCCCGGTGCTCGCCGGAATTTGCCTGGGGTTTTTGACCTACAAGCCGCAATACGGGCTGTTGTTTCCGCTCATCCTGGTTGCGAGCGGACGGTGGAGGGTCTTCCTCTCGGCCGGGGTCACCGCCATCGCGCTGGCGCTGGCATCCGCCATCGCCTTTGGTGTTGAAAGCTGGGTCGCGTTTTTCCACTGGATGCCGATGATCTCCAAGGCCGTGCTCTCGGAGGGCACGGGATCGTGGCTGCGGCTGCAGAGCGTCTTCGCCATGGTGCGCTGCCTCGGCGGCAACGAGCAGCTTGCCTGGGCCGTGCAGGGAACGGCGATCGGCCTGGTCGCCATCATGGTCGCAGCGATGTGGCGCAGCAAGGCGCGCTACGAGATGAAGGCGGCTGCGCTCGCTGCCGGCACTTTGCTGTGCTCGCCCTATGTCTACATGTACGACCTCGCGGTGCTCGCCATTCCGGTCGCCTATCTTGTCCGCATCGGGTGCCGGGACGGCTTTCGATCCTACGAACCGCATGCGCTCGCCTTTGTGCTTGCCCTGCTTGCAAGTTACCCGTTCCTGCAAATTCCGGTCGGGCTCGCCGCGACGCTCGTTGTTTTCGCGCTGGTGCTCGCGCGCGTGAAAGCCTCTTGGCGCGGCAGCTGGAGTTCCGCGCCGGGCTTTGCCTCCGCGAGCGCCTGACGACGACCGCAGCTCACATATCCGCATCGCCGTCGGGACCGACGGAAGCGATGCGCACCATGTTGGTGGTGCCGGGGATGCCGAGCGGCACGCCGGCAACGATGAGGACGCGCTGTCCGGCGCGCACGAAGCCGTCCCGAAACGCGATGCTGCCGGCGCGGCTCACCATGTCGTCGAGATTCTGCGCGTCCTCGGCCACGACGCAATGCACGCCCCATACGACCGACAGCTTGCGCCCCGCCGCGACATTCGGGGTGATGGCGACGATCGGCGGCTTGGGCCGCTCGCGCGCTACGCGGATCGCGGTCGAGCCCGACGAGGTCCAGCAGATGATCGCGGGCAAGTCCAGCGTTTCGGCGATCTGCCGTGCGGCGTCGGCGATGGCGTCGCCTGCGGTCGCTTCCGGCTCCGGCCGCTGCGCCGTGACCACCTGGCGATAGGTGGGGTCGCGCTCCACTTCCTCGCCGATGCGGTTCATGGTCGAGACGGCCTCGACGGGAAATTTGCCGGCGGCCGATTCCGCCGACAGCATGATGGCGTCGGCGCCTTCATAGACGGCGGTCGCGACGTCGGAGACTTCGGCACGGGTCGGCACCGGCGCCTGGATCATTGATTCCAGCATCTGCGTCGCGATCACCACCGGCTTGCCGGCGCGGCGCGCCAGCCGGGTCATCTGCTTCTGGAGGCTCGGCACCCGCTCCAGCGGGAGCTCGACGCCGAGGTCGCCGCGCGCGACCATCAGCGCATCGGAGGCCTCGACGATGTCGGGCAGGCGATCGATCGCCTGCGGCTTTTCGATCTTCGCCATCACGGCGGCCCGGCCGCGGATGATCTTCTTGGCTTCGATGACATCCTCGGCGCGCTGCACGAAGGAGAGTGCGATCCAGTCGATGCCGGTGGTCAGCGCTGCTTCGAGATCGGCGCGATCCTTTGGCGTCATCGCCGACACCGGCAGGTCGGTGTCGGGCAGGCTCACGCCCTTGCGGTCGCTCATCTTGCCGCCGATCACGACGCGGGTGACGGCTCGCTCCGGCGAAGTCTCCTCGGCGATCAGCCGCACTTTGCCGTCGTCAAGCAGGAGCGCATGTCCCGGGCGCAGCGCTGCGAGAATTTCCGGATGCGGGAGTTGCACTCGGGTGTTGTCGCCGGGCGTCTTGTCGGAATCGAGCGTGAAGCTCTGGCCGTTGTGGAGCTGCACCGCGCTTTCGCCAAAGGAGCCGAGCCGCAGCTTCGGGCCCTGCAGGTCGACCAGGATGCCGATCGGTCGGCCGTAGCTGGATTCCACATTGCGGATGGTGGCCACCAGCTCGCGCATCTTGTCATGTGCCGTATGGCTCATGTTGATGCGGAAAATGTCGGCGCCGGCCTCGAACAGCCGGCGGATCATCGCGCTGTCGGAAGAGACCGGACCGAGCGTAGCCAGTATCTTGATGCGGCGCAGGCGTCTCATCGTTTGGTGCCGGGCGCCGGCGGCAGGCCAGAAGCGCCCGGAGGCGTCCCGCCCGGCGAATTTGGCAGGCCTGGAACATTCCCGCCGGGCCCGACCGTTCCCGGTATCCCGGGCACGCGCTGCTGCGCCGGCTGCTCGTTGGACTCGGTGAGCTGCACCGTCCAGGCGCGTTGCTCGCCGGTGTCGACCTCGAAGAAGCCGGTGCGGTCGAAACCGCGCGCCAGGCAATTTTCGGTGCCCTTGATGGTGAATTCCTTGTCGCGCGAGCACATGAAGGCCTGCCCCGACCATTCGCCGCCGCGATCATAATCCAGGGCATAGATGTAATAG
>JAFAUV010000202.1 GCA_019243075.1 Bradyrhizobium sp. | reverse complement strand
TGTCCGAGCCAAAGGAAAAGCGCGCCACACTCGCCAAGACTGAGGAGTTTGATTCCATCCCGTTGGTTGGTCGCTCACCAGCGATGCAGGAAATCTATCGCGTGCTGGCGCGGCTGATGCAGACCGATCTCACCGTGATGATCTCCGGCGAGTCCGGCACCGGCAAGGAATTGGTGGCGCGGGCGCTGCACGATTACGGCAAGCGCCGCAATGGACCGTTCGTTGCCGTCAACATGGCGGCGATCCCGCGCGACCTGATCGAGTCGGAACTGTTCGGCCATGAGCGCGGTGCCTTCACCGGCGCCAATACCCGCGCCTCCGGCCGCTTCGAGCAGGCCGAGGGCGGCACGCTGTTCCTCGATGAGATCGGCGACATGCCGATGGAGGCGCAGACCCGGCTCTTGCGCGTGCTGCAGCAGGGCGAATACACCACGGTCGGCGGCCGCACCCCGATCAAGACCGACGTGCGCATCGTCGCGGCCTCGAACAAGGATCTGCGCATCCTGATCCAGCAGGGGCTGTTCCGCGAAGACCTGTTCTTCCGCCTCAACGTGGTGCCGCTGCGGCTGCCCCCCTTGCGCGAACGCATCGAGGATTTGCCCGACCTCGTCCGGCATTTCTTCTCGCTGGCCGAGAAGGACGGCCTGCCGCCGAAGAAGCTCGACGCGCAGGCGCTGGAGCGATTGAAGCAGCATCGTTGGCCGGGCAATGTGCGCGAGCTCGAAAATCTGGCGCGCCGGCTCGCCGCGCTCTATCCGCAGGACGTCATCACGGCGTCCGTGATCGACGGCGAGCTGGCGCCGCCCGCCGTCACCTCCGGCGGCAGCGTGCCGCATGGCATCGACAATCTCGGCGGCGCGGTCGAGGCCTATCTTTCCTCGCACTTCTCCGGCTTCCCGAACGGCGTGCCGCCGCCCGGCCTCTACCACCGCATCCTCAAGGAGATCGAGGTGCCGCTGCTGACGGCCGCGCTCGCTGCTACCCGCGGCAACCAGATCCGCGCCGCCGACCTGCTCGGGCTCAACCGCAATACGCTGCGGAAGAAGATCCGGGATCTGGATATCCAGGTCTACCGGAGCGGGGGTTAGGGCGACCCCAAGCATTGTCATTCCGGGGCGGTCCGTTAGTTAGGACCGGACCCGGAATGGCGAGATTCCGGTTCGCGTCTTCGACGCGCCTGGAATAACGCCGGTGACCTTTGCCTGTGCACGCCGAGCGATCTCTCGCCCTCGCGCCGCGGAAATGTCGCAATTCGGCAACAATGTGATATGAATGCATCAGTCCCGCGATCGGCGGGCACCTGGATTCCAGCATCACCTTCTCGGAATGACGAGCGCAGAGACCTCGGCCGTATCCTTCGATACCCCGGTTGCCGAACGCAAGGGATTTACCCTGCGGCGGCTGCTGGCGCCGTTTGCCATCGCCATCGCGCTGCTGTCGGCCTTCCTCACCTTCATGGTGCTCACCGGCCTGACCCCGATCGAGCCGACGCCGGACGTGGTGCGGTCGTTCTATCTGCTCAATGCCGCGACGGTCCTGCTTCTGGTCGGCATCATCGTCCGCGAGATCTGGCAGATGATCCAGGCCCGGCGCCGCGGCCGGGCGGCGGCGCGGCTGCATGTTCAGATCGTCGGCCTGTTCTCGGTGGTTGCGGTGCTGCCGGCCGTCATGGTCTCGGTCGTGGCCAATGTCACCATCGAGCGCGGCTTCGACCGGTTGTTCTCCGGTCCTACCAAGGAGGTGATCCACAACTCGCTGACGATCGCAAGCGCCTATATGCAAGAGCATGCCCAGCTCATCCGCGGCGACATCCTCGGCATGGCCAGCGACGTTGCGCGTGCTCGGCCGCTCTATGATCAGGACCGCCAGTCGTTTCGCGAGATGCTGACTTCCGATGCCACCTCGCGCAATCTGCCCGGCGCCATGATCATCGACAAGAACACCAATATCCTGGTCTCGGCGGACACCGGCATCAAGCTCGCCTACGCGCCGCCGGCGCCGGATTTCCTCACCAATGTCAACGACACCGAGCCGGAAATCGCCGTTCTGCCCGATGAGAACTACGTCGCAGCGGTGATTCGCCTGCGCTATTTCGACGACACTTTCCTCTATGTCGCGCGGCAGCTTGATCCCAACGTGGTGGCCCTGCTCAAGCAGACCCAGGCCGGCGCTGCAGAATATGCGCAGCTCGAGGCGCGCCGGCTCGGAATCCAGGTCGCGTTTGCGCTGATGTTCGCCGTCATCGCGCTCACGGTGCTGATGGCCTCGGTGCTGATCGGGTTCAATTTCGCCAACTGGCTGGTGGCGCCGATCCGGCGGCTGATGAGCGCGGCCAGCGATGTCTCGGCCGGCAATTTCAATGTGCAGGTCCCCGTCAACAAATCCGAGGGCGACCTTGCGCAACTGGGCGAGACCTTCAACAAGATGACGCAGGATCTGCGGACCCAGCGCAACGAGCTGGTGGACGCCAGCGAGTTGATCGACAGCCGCCGCCGCTTCATCGAGGCGGTGCTGTCATCTGCATCCGCCGGCATTATCGGCGTCGACGCCTCCGGCGGTGTCGGCATCCTCAACCGGTCGGCCGAAAAGCTGATCGGGCATGCGGAATCGGAGACGCTCGGCCATCCGCTCTCCGACGTCCTGCCCGAGCTCGACGAGATGATGAAGACCGCGCGCGAGGGCACGCAGCGCCTGGTGCAGGGCCAGGTCACCATCCTGCGCGATGGCATCGAGCGCAACCTGTCGGTGCGGGTGTCGGCCGAGCAGACCAGCCAGTCGCGCGACAGTTATATCATCGTGCTCGATGACATCACCGAGCTGGTGTCCGCGCAGCGCACCTCGGCCTGGGGCGATGTCGCGCGGCGCATCGCCCATGAGATCAAGAACCCGCTGACGCCGATTCAGCTTTCCGCCGAGCGCATCCGGCGCAAGTTCGGCAAGACCATCACCGAACAGAAGGACAAGTCCATCTTCGACCAATGCACCGACACCATCGTGCGTCAGGTCGACGACATCAGGCGGATGGTCGACGAATTCTCGCGTTTCGCGCGCATGCCAAAGCCCGTGATCGAAGGCGAGGATGTCGCCGACACCGTGCGCCAGGCGGTATTCTTGATGAAG
>JAFAUV010000425.1 GCA_019243075.1 Bradyrhizobium sp. | reverse complement strand
CGCCGGCTGCATCCTCGCGCGTGGTCTCGCCGCGGTCGCAGGCCTTGGCCACCGCATAGACATAGGCGCGCGAGGCGTTCATGGTCGTGTACATGTCGGCGAGCTTGCCCTGCACCAGCTGGAAGGTGCCGATCGGCTGGCCGAACTGCTTGCGCTCGTGCACGTAGGGCAGCACCGCGTCCATGCAGGCCTGCATGATGCCGAGCGGCCCCGCCGCCAGCACCGCGCGCTCATAGTCGAGGCCCGACATCAGCACGTTGACGCCGCGGCCGACCTCGCCGAGCACGTTCTCCTCCGGCACCTCGCAATCCTCGAACACCAGCTCGCAGGTGTCGGAGCCGCGCATGCCGAGCTTGTCGAGCTTTTGCGCCGTGGAAAAGCCCTTCATGCCCTTTTCGATGATGAAGGCGGTGATGCCGCGCGGGCCGGCGCTCGGATCGGTCTTGGCATAGACCACGAGCGTCTCGGCGACCGGACCGTTGGTGATCCACATCTTGTTGCCGTTCAACTCATAGCGATCGCCCTTCTTGTCGGCGCGGGTCTTCATCGACACCACGTCCGATCCGGAGCCGGACTCGCTCATCGCCAGCGAACCGACATGCTCGCCGGAGATCAGCTTGGGCAGATATTTGCGTTTCTGCGCCTCGTTGCCGTTGCGGCGAAGCTGGTTGACGCAGAGATTGGAATGCGCGCCGTAGGACAGGCCGACGGATGCCGACGCGCGCGAAATCTCCTCCAGCGCGACGCAGTGTTCGAGATAGCCGAGCCCCGCCCCGCCATATTCCTCCTCGACCGTGATGCCGTGAAGCCCGAGCGCGCCGATCTTGGGCCAGAGGTCGCGGGGAAACTGATTGCTCCGGTCGATCTCGGCGGCGCGCGGCGCGATCTCGTTGCTGGCAAAATCGTGAACGGTTTCGCGAATCGCATCCGCGGTCTCGCCGAGATCGAAATTGAAGATGCGATACGCATTGGCAATCATGGACGTCGTGCCTCCGGCAGAACCAAACGCTGTTTGAAACAAGCCTTATTCGCTCGTATCGCGCTTGTCACGGCCAGAAAAAAGACCAGGCGCTGGAATACCAGGCCGCAACCCGCCGGCTTCCGCAAACTCGCGCTTGCGCGAGCGGGCGCGAAGGGATGTAATTCGCGGCAAACAGATTTCCAGCGGCCGTGGCGGCCGCAACGGAAGCGGCAGGAGGAGTGGCCATGCACGGGACTAGCGACCTCGCCGACGAATTCGGGTCCGAAGCGGCGCATTCGAGCCTGCTCAGGGCATCGTGGGCCTGCCGGCGCGCATTTCCGGCGGATCAGGCTGCAGTGCGAAGGGAAGAAACACCATGAACCTCCAGGCCGCCATCCGCCCCGACAAGGCCGAGCTTCTGCGCCAGGCGCGCGAAGAGGCCTATTCGACGCCGCTCAGCGAATTTCACCCCGGTGCGCCGCGCCTGTTCCAGAACGATACGCTGTGGCCTTGGTTCGAGCGGCTGCGCAAGGAAGAGCCGGTGCACTACTGCACCAATGCGCCGATCGAGCCCTATTGGTCGGTGGTGAAATACAACGACATCATGCATGTCGATACCAGCCACGGCATCTTCTCCTCCGATGCTGCGCTCGGCGGCATTTCCATCCGCGACGCTCCCCCCGGCTATGACTGGCCGAGCTTCATCGCGATGGACCAGCCGGGACATGCCGAGCAGCGCAAGACGGTGTCGCCGATGTTCACGCCGACGCATCTGGATGAGCTGGCCAAATTGATCCGCGAGCGTTCGGCCAAGGTGCTGGACAATCTGCCGCGCAACGAGACCTTCAATTTCGTCGAGCGCGTCTCGATCGAGCTCACCACCCAGATGCTGGCGACGCTGTTCGACTTTCCCTGGGAAGAGCGGCGCAAGCTGACGCGCTGGTCCGATATCTCGACCGCGCTGCCCAAGAGCGGGATCGTGGACTCGCCGGAGCAGCGCCGTCGCGAGATGGACGAGTGCCGCGAATATTTCGCGCGGCTCTGGAACGAGCGCGTCAACGCCCCGCCGCGCAACGATTTGATCTCGATGATGGCGCACAGCCAGGCTACGCGTTTCATGGACCCGGACAACCTGATGGGCAACATGATCCTGCTCATCGTCGGCGGCAACGACACCACGCGCAACACCATGTCCGGTTCGGTGCTGGCGCTGAACGAGCACCCCGACCAGTACGAGAAGCTGCGCGCAAATCCCGCGCTGATCGATTCCATGGTGCCGGAGGTGATCCGCTGGCAGACGCCGCTCGCCCATATGCGCCGCACGGCGCTGGTTGACACCGAAATCGGCGGCAAGAAGATCAAGAAGGGTGAGCGCGTGGTGATGTGGTACGTCTCCGGCAACCGCGACGAGGAGGCGATCGAGCGGCCGGACGAGTTCATCATCGACCGCGCCCGCCCGCGCAGCCATCTGTCGTTCGGCTTCGGCATCCACCGCTGCGTCGGCATGCGGCTTGCCGAGCTGCAGCTCAAGATCGTCTGGCAGGAGATGCTGAAGCGCTTCGACCGGATCGAGGTGGTGGGCGAGCCGAAGCGGGTCTATTCCTCCTTCGTGCGCGGCATCGAAGTGCTGCCGGTTCGCATACCCGGGTAGTCCGGGGCAGCATTTCGAGACTACCGCGGCGTGGGCGGCCCTGCTAACCAGGGACGGACTAACCCGCGACCGACGCCGTATTGGTGTTGTCCCGTTGCGACCCGCCTGCCGAGTTTCCCATGACCGTTCAAGAACAACACGACGAACACGCCGACATCCGCGACGCGGTCGCAAAGCTCTGCGCCCAATTCCCCGGCGAATATTGGCGCAAGCTCGACCGCGAGATGGCCTATCCATCGGACTTCGTCAACGCCTTGACGAAGGCCGGCTATCTCTCGGTGCTGATCCCGGAGGAATATGGCGGCGCCGGATTGAAGCTGTCGGCTGCGACTGCGATCCTGGAGGAGATTCATCGCGCCGGCTGCAATGCCGGTGCCTGCCACGCCCAGATGTACACCATGGGCACGGTACTTAGGCACGGCAGCGAGGAGCAGAAGGCCAAGTGGCTGCCGCAGGTCGCGAGCGGCAAGCTCAGGCTGCAGGCCTTTGGCGTGACCGAGCCAAGCTCCGGCACCGATACCTCGTCGCTGAAGACCTTTGCCAGGCGCGAGGGCAATGACAGCTACATCGTCAACGGCCAGAAGATCTGGACCAGCCGCGCCGAATATTCCGACCTGATGATCCTCCTGGCGCGCACCACGCCGAAGGAAGAGGCCAGCAAGCGCACCGAGGGGCTCTCGGTGTTCCTGGTGGACATGCGCGAGGCGCGCAAGGCAGGGCTTACCATCCGCCCGATCCGTACCATGATGAACCACTCCACAACGGAAGTGTTCTTCACCGACATGAAGGTGCCGGCGGAAAACCTGATCGGCGAGGAAGGCAAGGGTTTTCGCTATATCCTCTCGGGCATGAATGCCGAGCGCATCCTGATTGCGTCGGAATGCATCGGCGACGCCAAATGGTTCATCGCGAAAGCGACCAGCTATGCCAGGGAGCGCGCCGTGTTCGGCCGGCCGATCGGCCAGAACCAGGGCATCCAGTTTCCGATCGCGAAAGCCTATGCCTCGATGCGCGCGGCCGAGCTCATGGTGAGGGAAGCGACCCGCAAATACGAGGGTGGGCTCGATTGCGGCGCCGAGGCCAACATGGCCAAGATGCTCGCGGCCGATGCTTCCTGGGAAGCGGCCAATGCCTGCCTGCAGACCCATGGCGGCTTCGGCTTCGCCGAGGAATACGACATCGAGCGCAAATTCCGCGAGACGCGGCTCTACCAGGTCGCGCCGATCTCGACCAATCTGGTGCTGTCTTTCGTCGCCGAGCATGTGCTGGGCATGCCCCGCTCCTACTAGCGCATGTTCGGCGAAGCGGGACCGGTTCGCCGATAAGGGCGCTGCGAACAAAGAGAAACAAGGATGCTGCCGCTCGAGGGAATAACCGTCATCGCCGTGGAACAGGCCGTCGCCGCCCCGTTCTGCTCGTCGCGCCTGGCCGATGCCGGCGCCAGCGTGATCAAGATCGAACGCCCGGAGGGCGATTTCGCCCGCGGCTATGATGCCGCCGCCAACGGCCAGAGCAGCTATTTCGTCTGGCTCAACCGCGGCAAGCAGTCGGTGGTGGTCGACCTCGCCGGCAAGGAGGGCCGCGCCCAGCTCGAGGAGCTGATCGCGGGCGCCGACGTGCTGCTGCAGAACCTCAAACCCGGCTCGATGGACAAGCTCGGCTTCTCGCTGGAGCGCATCAGGAGGGATTATCCGGCACTGGTCTGCTGCACCATCACCGGCTATGGCGACGAGGGTCCCTACGCGCATCGCAAGGCCTATGATCTCCTGATCCAGGCCGAAAGCGGGCTCGCCTCGATCACCGGCGGACCGGAAGGGCCGTCGCGGGTCGGCGTCTCCATCGTCGACATCGCGACCGGCGCCACCGCACATGCCTCGATCCTGGAGGCGCTGTTCGCACGCACGCGCACCGGCAAGGGAGCCGACATCCGCATCTCGATGTTCGACGTGATGGCCGACTGGCTCGCCGTGCCGCTGCTCAATTCAGAAGCCGGCAACCCGCCGAAGCGCATGGGCCTCGCCCATCCCTCGATTGCGCCCTACGGCGTGTTCCGCTCCAGTGACGGCAAGGACATTCTGATTTCGATCCAGAGCGAGCGCGAGTGGAAGAAGCTCTGCGCCGAAGTGCTGAGGCAGCCCGACTTGCCTGACGATCCGCGCCTGGTCAACGTTTCCGAACGTGTCCGCAACCGGCAGCTCACCGACAGGATCGTCGGCGAGACGTTCGGATCGCTCACCCGCGAAGAGCTGATCCGGCGATTGGAGGACGCCGACATCGCCTTTGGCGAGGTCAACACCATGGCCGACCTCACCGTGCATCCGCATCTGCGCCGGATCGAGGTCGACACGCCCAAGGGTGCCGTCACCTATTCGGCGCCCGCCGCGATCTTTGTCGGTGAGCCCCGCAAATACGGCCCCGTGCCCGCCATCGGCGAGCATGCCGAGCTGCCCAAAATCGCCTTGCGGAAGACGTCATGACCGAAAAGCTCGACATCGATCATTTGCGGCAATGGATCGGCCGCAGCCAGGAGGCTTCCGATATCGTCACTGCGCAGCTCGTCAAGGGCTTGCGCGCGACGCTGTTCCAGGAGATCGGCGAGCCCAAAACCGGCGATGTCGCGCCGTTCACGGTGCATTGGTGCCTGGCGCAGCCGGTGTTTCCGATGTCGATGCTGGGAGCGGACGGCCATCCCATCCGCGGGGGCTTCCTGCCGCCGGTGCCGCTGCCGCGCCGGATGTGGGCCGGCGGGGAGCTCGAATTTGTCGATCCGCTCCGGGTTGGCGATGAGGCCATGCGCGCTTCCCGGATTGCCGACGTGACGGTGAAAACCGGCTCAACCGGCGCGCTGTGTTTCGTCGCCGTCGATCATGTCATCTCCACCGCGCGCGGCATCGCCATCCGCGAGCGGCACGACATCGTCTACCGAGATGTCGGCGGCGCGCCGGCGGCAGTGAAGAACGCGCCGCCTGCGCCGCCGGTCGCGCAACACCGCGAGACCCATGTCTCCGATCCGGTGCTGCTGTTTCGCTATTCCGCGCTGACCTTCAACGGCCACCGCATTCATTACGACCGCGACTACGTCACCAAGGTCGAGGGCTATCCCGGCCTGATCTTCCACGGCCCGATGCAGGCGGCGCTGATCGTCGAGTTCGCCGCCAGGCTGCGCCACGGCCGGCCGCCGAAGAAGCTCGCCTATCGCGGCGTGCAGCCGCTGTTCGAGGGCAGCGAGTTCTCCGTCAACGCCAATGACGAAGGCTCGAGCATGCAGCTGTGGGTCGCCGATGCCGAGGGCCAGCCGACCATGAAGGGAACGGCAACTTGGTGACAGTTCTCCCCCGGTCATTGCGAGAAGGGTAAGCAAGGCTCGCGATGACGACATGCAAAGCGAGGTTGCTCAAGGTGTCCCAGAGACAAGCAAAGCCCATCGCCCAAGCCTTTACCGTCAAGCAGGCGACCTTCGACCTGCTCCGCGCCTTCGGCATCCGGCGCGTGTTCGGCAATCCCGGTTCGACCGAATTGCCGTTCCTTTCCGACTGGCCCGACGACATCGACTATGTGCTGGGCCTGCAGGAAGCGAGCGTGGTCGGCATGGCCGACGGCTATGCGCAGGCGACGCGCAATGCGGGCTTCGTCAATCTGCATTCGGCCGCCGGCCTCGGCAATGCGCTCGGCAACATCTACACTGCGTATCGCAACCAGACGCCGCTGGTGATCACCGCAGGTCAACAGGCGCGCTCGATCCTGCCGCTGCAGGCGTTTCTCTCCGCCGAGCGGGCTTCCGAATTTCCGCGGCCCTATGTGAAATATTCCGTCGAGCCGGCGCGCGCGGCAGACGTGCCGGCGGCGATCGCGCGCGCCTATTACACCGCAATGCAGCCGCCCTGCGGCCCGACCTTCGTCTCGGTGCCGATCGATGACTGGGCGCACCCGGCGCAACCGATCGCTGCGCGGAACGTCAGCCGCGAGCGAGGCCCCGATCCCGACGCGATGAGGGCGCTGGTCGCGGCGCTTGCCGCCAGCAAGCATCCGGCCATTGTCGTCGGCCCCGCCGTCGATCGCGCGGGTGCCGGCGATCTCATGGTGAAGGTCGCGGAGAAGACGAAGGCTGCGGTGTGGGTCAGCCCGTTCTCGGCGCGCTGCTCGTTCCCCGAACGGCATCCGCAGTTCGCGGGCTTCCTGCACGCTTCGCCAGGCCAGCTTTCGGAGGCGCTGCGTGCCTATGATCTCGTGGTCGTGATCGGCGCACCGGTGTTCACCTTCCATGTCGAGGGCCACGCATCGATCTTCGATGGATCGGCCACAATCTTCCAGATCACCGACGATGCCGATGCCGCGGCCGTGACCCCCGCCGGTTCGAGCATCATCGCCACCATCAATCCGGCGCTATCGTCGTTGCTCGGACTTCTGCCGGAAACGAAGCGCGCCGCGCCGGTCGGCCGCTCGCTGCCGCCCGCGCCGGCGGCAGCCGATCCAATCCCGGTCGAGTTTCTCATGCACTCGTTGTCCGGCGCGATGCCGGCCGACGCAGCCCTGGTCGAGGAAGTCCCCTCGCATCGCCCGGCGATGCAGAAATTCATGCCGATGCGCGGCCAAGACAGTTTTTACACCATGGCGAGTGGCGGGCTCGGCTATTCGCTGCCAGCGGCGGTCGGCATCGCGCTCGGCCGCGACGGGCGCCGCACCGTCTGCCTGATCGGCGATGGATCGGCGATGTATTCGATCCAGGCCTTGTGGACCGCGGCGCAACGCCAGCTGTCGCTGACGGTCGTCGTCATCAACAATTCCGGCTATGGCGCGATGCGCTCCTTCAGCCAGGTGATGCAGGTACGCAATGTGCCCGGGCTCGACCTGCCCGGCATCGATTTCGTGAAGATCGCCGAAGGCATGGGCTGTGATGCGGTACGGGTTGCGAAGGCTTCGGAGCTGGCGGGTGCGCTGCAGCGCGCGCTGGCGCATAACGGCGTCAGCCTGGTCGAGGTAATGGTCGATGCCGCGGTGCCGCTGCTGTACGCGCAGAAGCGCTAGAGGGGGATGCGGGGGGCTTTCCGCCTACTTCCCAAATTCCTCGCGCATCCTGGCCTGGATCTTCGCCATGCCCGCGATCCAGCGGTCGTAGTTCTCCGTCTTCCTGCGCATGTAGCCGAGCACTTGCGGGTGCGGGAGAATCACGAACGTCTCCTGCTCCAGGCCGGCGAGCGCGTCTTTGGCGACCTGTTCCGGCGCGAGATCGCCGTCGGCGGATTGCGGACCCTTCGGGATCGAGCGCAGCATGTTGGTGTCGACGCCCTGCGGGCAGAGGATCGAGACCCTGATGCCGTCGGCGCGGTGCGAAATCGCGAGATTCTCGGCAAAGCCGACCGCCGCGTGCTTGGTCGTCGAATAAGCGGGGCTGCCAACCTGCGACAGCAGGCCGGCCGCGGAAATCGTGTTCAGGAAATAGCCGCCGCCGCGCGACTTATATCTGGGAATAAGATGGCGAGCCGCATAGACATGCGCCATCACATGGATCGCCCAGCTCCGCTGCCAGGGCTCGTCCGAGGTCCCGCCGGCATTCACCGACAGGGGGTCGAAACCGCCGCCGATGCCGGCATTGGAGCAGAACAGCGCGATCGGGCCGAACTGCCGCTCGGTCTCGTCGATGACGTGAAGAATGTCCTTTTCCTGCGCGACGTCGCAGCGGAACGCCGCGCCGCCAATCGCCGCAGCAACGCTCCGCGCGGCGCTGCCATCGAGATCGGCGACCACCACCTTGGCTGCACCCGCGCCATGAAACGCCTCGCACAGCGCCTTGCCGATGCCATTGCCGCCGCCGGTGACGACCACCACCTTGCCGGTCACCTGCATCGTCACCTCCCGATTTCCGCTTCATGTCAGGTCAGTACGAGGTCCATCACCGCCGTATAGTGGCAGGCCGCGCCCAGGAGCACGAAACAATGCCAGATGACGTTTTGGAAACGCAACCGCCGCCAGGAGTGAAAGATCACGCCCAGGCTATAGAGCGCGCCGCCCGCAAGCACGAACCACATCGCGAGCTTCGGCAGCGTGGTCAAGCCGGAATCATAGAGCGTCATGCCACTCCAGCCGAGCGCGAGATACAGCCCGACCGCGATCCGGTCGAACCGGCCCGGCCAGCCGAGCTTGAGCACGATGCCCAAAATCGCCACGGACCACACGCCGATCAAGAGCGCCAGCGCCAGCACACTGTCCCGCAGCTCCATGATGAACGGGGTATAGGTCGCCGCGATCAGCAGATAGATTGCCGAATGGTCGAAACGGCGCAGCACCCATTTGGTGCGCGAAACCGGCCACAGATTATAGCTCGCCGACAGCACCAGCATCGACAGCAGGCCTGCGGCATAGATCGAAACGCCGACGATATCGAGCGCCGAGGCATAGACGGCGGTGAGCACCACCAGCACGGTCGTGGCGATGAGGCCGAACAGAATGCCGACGGCATGCACGACGCCGTCGGCAATGATCTCGACGCGGTCGTAATTCCAGCGGATCGCGCCGGTCGCGGCATGGATCGAGCTCGAGGCGAGCTGCTTCAATTGAAAGATCGGCATGGACCACCTGCAACGGTTCGCCCAGCGATTAGGACAGCGCCTCGGGCCGGTCAATGCGGGGCTTCGGCCTCCCTCTGGGCGGCAATCGCGTCGGAAATGTGAAGCTTGATTTTGGTCCGCCAATCGCCACTTTTGCAGGCAATTCGCCTGCCGATTATCCCCTCCCTGCACCTGCCCGAAAGACGGATGGCGCCCAGTTTTTCCGAAATCATCGAGGAAGCGCGCCAGTCGGCGCGGGCGTTGCTCGACTATGGCGAAAGCTTCTTCAGCCCGACGGTGCGGCTCGGCGTCACCGGCCTGTCGCGCGCCGGCAAGACGGTGTTCATCACGGCCTTGATCCATGCACTGACCCGCGGCGGCCGCTTGCCGCTGTTCGAGGCGTTTGCCTCCGGCCGGATCGCGCGGGCGGAATTGGCGCCGCAGCCCGACGACGAGGTGCCGCGCTTCGACTATGAGAACCATCTGCACACGCTGATCGAGCAGCGGCGCTGGCCGAGCTCGACCGTCGACATCAGCGAGGTGCGGTTGGTAGTCTCTTATCAGCGCCGCAATGGCGCCGACCGCACGCTTACGCTCGATATTGTCGATTATCCCGGCGAATGGCTGCTCGACCTGCCGCTGCTCGACAAGGGCTATGAGCAATGGTCGGCGGAAAGCCTGGCGCTCTCGCGGGAGGCGCCGCGCGCGCATCTCGCCGCCGCCTGGCATGCGCAGCTCGCGACACTGCATGCGCAAGGCAAGGAGGATGAACAGGCGACGCTGGCCTCGGCAAAGCTGTTCACCGAATATTTGCGCGCCTGCCGCGACGAGCGTTTCGCCATGAGCCTGCTGCCGCCCGGCCGCTTCCTGATGCCGGGCAACCTCGCGGGCTCGCCGGCGCTGACCTTTGCGCCGCTGGACGTGCCTGCCGACGGCACTGCGCCGGAAGGCTCGCTCTGGGCAATGATGGTGCGGCGCTACGAGGCCTATAAGGACGTGGTGGTGCGGCCGTTCTTCCGCGACCATTTCGCCCGGCTCGACCGCCAGATCGTGCTGGTCGATGCGCTCGCCGCGTTCAATTCCGGCCAGGCCGCGCTGCATGATCTGGAGGCCGCGCTGGCCGGCATTCTCGGTTGTTTCCGGGTCGGGCGCAGCACCATCTTGTCTTCCCTGTTCCGGCCGCGGATCGACCGCATCCTGTTTGCGGCGACCAAGGCCGACCACCTGCATCACCTGAGCCATGACCGGCTGGAGGCCGTGCTGCGCCGCGCCGTCACCAAGGCGGTGGCGCGGGCCGAGGCGACCGGCGCCGAGATCGATGTCGTCGCGCTGGCCGCAGTGCGGGCCACCCGTGAGGCGACGGTCGCACGGGGACGCGAAAAACTGCCGTCGATAACCGGAACGCCGGCGCCGGGCGAAAGCGCGGGCGGCGAGATCTTTGACGGTCAGACGGAAGTTGCCGCCTTTCCGGGGGACTTGCCCGCCGATCCCGAGGCGTTGTTCAATGTTGAGGCGTTTCGCGGCCTGTCCTCGGCACCGGCCGACAAGGCCGATTTCCGCTTCCTGCGCTTCAGACCGCCTTTGCTCGAGCGCGACGGCACCGGCGCGCCCGCGCTGCCACATATCCGCCTTGACCGGGCGCTGCAGTTCCTGATCGGAGATAGGCTGCAATGAACGATCGATCGAAACAGCGGCGCCCCGCGACCTTCCGGCTCGACGATGCCAATGTTGTCGTGGTGGAGGCCGACGAGGCCGGCAGGCCCGCGCGCGGCACCGTGCAGATCACGCCGGAGCCTGACGCAGTACAATTGCCGGTTCCCGTCGAAGCGCCGGCCCTGCCCCGCCGCGCCATCGGCTGGGGCGCGATGTTCTGGACCGGCGTCGCCGGGATGGTGATGCTTGGCCTCGGGCTCGGCGTCGCACATCTGATCGAGGATCTGTTTGCGCGCAGTGAAAGCCTCGGCATCGTCGGCATCTTCTTTACCTTCGCGGCTGCGTTTGCGCTTGGCGTGATCACCTTGCGCGAATTGCTGGGGCTGGTACGGCTTGCAACCATCGAGAAGCTGCATGCGCGCGCGGCGTCCGTGCTGCTCAGCGACGACCGCGACCAGAGCCGCGCGATTGTGAAAGAACTGCTCGGGATCGCGCATCAGAACCCGCAGCTCGCGCGGGCCCGCACCACGCTCGCGGACCACCTCAACGACATCATCGACGGCGCCGACATGATCAGGCTGGCCGAGCGCGAATTGATGACACCGCTCGACGCCCAGGCGCGCCGCCTGGTCTCCTCCGCCGCGCAACGCGTCTCGATCGTCACCGCGGTCAGCCCGCGCGCCGCGATCGACATTCTCTTCGTGTTCGTGGCTTCGCTCCGGCTGATCCGCCAGCTCGCACGGCTCTATGGCGGGCGCCCCGGCGCGCTCGGCATGATCCGGCTCCTGCGCCATGTCATCGCCCATCTCGCCATCACCGGCGGCATGGCCGCGAGCGACGGCCTGGTACAGCAGATGCTCGGTCACGGCATCGCCGCCAAACTGTCGCAGCGGCTCGGCGAAGGCATGCTCAACGGCCTGCTCACCGCACGCCTGGGACTGGCCGCCATCGACGTGACGCGACCGCTGCCGTTCACGGCCCTGCCGCGGCCGGCGCTGACCGATCTGGCGAAGGATCTGCTGAAAAAAAGCGAGGATGAGGAATAGCGCTGCCGCGACGACGTTCACGATGCCGGTATCGGCGATTGCAGCCGCCCCGCCAGCACGCGCCAGCGGAAGAAAGGCGTATCCGGCGGCGGCGACAATTCCGGGGTCCAGCCGGTCAGCTTTTCCAGTGCGTAGGTGTCCATCACAATCCCGCGCCAGACGCGGTTCACACGCTCCAGCGGCTCACGCTTGGCGCCGGTCAGGTCCCACAATGGCAGCAATTGGTCGGGCTCGCGCGCCACATAGAGGCCGGTGCGGTCCTTGATCCGGTCCATGCCGGGATCGGCAAAGCCCTGGAACCGGCCGCGCTCGATGACCTCGATCACCGGCAGCCGGTCCTTGAAGAACCAGCGCAGCATCGCATAGGTGCGATAATCCGTGGTCGCGATCCAGGTCGCTCCGGTCTTTTGCAGCTCGGCCTCCACGCAGGAGGCCAGCGCCTCGTAGCCGGCCTCGCCGCCGATCGGATCGGCGCGGCCGATGAAGTTCCAGGGCGCTGCGAGGTAGTATGTAGCGATCAGAATGACAAACAGGATGCCGGAGGCGAGCGCGACATTGGCCCATCTGGTCGACGATCTGACCATCCAGGCCGGCCATCCCTCGCGGGGCAGCAAGGCGATGTTGATGGCGGCCGCGGCAAAGCCCGCCGGCCACATGAACATCGGCCAGGTGTCGCCGACCCGCAGCGTCAGCGACTTCCAGAAGAAGTAGAGGAACGGCACGATCACCGCGGTCGCGAGCAGAATTGCAACCGGCTCGCGGTCGCGATAACCGCGCCAGGCGGTAAGCGCCAGGCCAGACAGCACCACGGGCAACAGCACGAAGCCGACCAGCCCCCATTGCAGCCCGATATAATCGCCGAGGGTGCGCAACGAGAATTCGTGCACGGCCGTCGCCCGCACCGCCTGGAAACGGAAAGACGCCCAGTCGTGCTGGTAGTTCCAGATCAGGACCGGCGAGAACAGCAGCAGCGCGATCAAGGCCGCGAGCCACGGAAAAGGCGAGCGCAACTGGCGCAGCCGCCAGTCCGGCACCAGCATGTAGGCGACGATCGCCGGCAACATCATCACGACGGTGAATTTCGACAGCAGCGACAGCCCGCCGAACACGCCGGCGGCAAGCCACCAGCGCGGGTCACGGCTCTCCGCGAGCCGCACCAGCGACCAGATCATCGCGACCGCAAAAGGGATCAGTGCAATGTCGGGCGCGACCTTCGCCATCAACAGGCCGTAATAGAGCGCCGCTTCCGGCATCAATAGCGCCAACGCGATCGCCCTGATGTCGTGGGTGGCGCGGCGCGTGATATCGGCGAGCAGCAATTGCGTCGCCAGCATCGCCACGATGCCGGCAAAGCGCACGCCGAGATTGGTGTCGCCGAAAATCGCCGTGCCGAACCGGATGAACCAGGCGATCATCGGCGGATGATCGAGAAACGACAGCGCGCGCTCCTTGGACCAGGTCCAGTAATAGGCCTCGTCGGTGCGCAGATCGATCAGGCCGGCATAAACGATCCGCAAGGCGGTCATCGCCGCGATGACGAGAGCAGCGGCGACCAGCGGCCGGGCGGAAGAACGGCGGTCGGAACGGATCAATGTCACGGCGCTTTCTCCCCGACAACTCCGGACGAGTCAACGTGCCATCTGCCCTCTGGAATGGACGGGGGTGATGGCAGATAATGCTGCTATGGACCGTGTGGCCTCAGCTTCATCCGAACCGATCAGGACGTTCTTCCACGGCATCGGCGTGCGACAGGTCCGCCTTGTCTGCGGCCTGGTGCTGTTCACCTATCTGATCAGCCATTTCCTCAACCATGCGCTCGGCAACATCTCGCTCGATGCGCTTGCCGGTGGCGTCCACTATCACACGCTTTTCTGGCAATTCCCCCCGGTCGCCATCCTCTTCTACGGCTCGGCACTGGTTCATTGCGGGCTAGGCATCTGGGCGCTGTATCAGCGCCGGCAATTCAGCTGGATTGCACTGGAGCCGCTGCAGCTGCTGCTGGGACTGAGCATCCCGGCGCTGGTCGCGTTCCATGTCATCGGTGCGCGGCTCGGGCAGAGCCTGTTCGGCCAGGAAAAGCTTTATCCGCAGGAGCTCTATGCCTTCTGGGTCTCGCACCAGCTCAAGGGGCTGCAGATCGCGGCCGTGCTCGTCATTGCCTGGATTCACGGCTGCATCGGCCTGTATTTCTGGCTGCGCATGAAGGCGTTGTTCAAGCGCGCCGCGCCATTCCTGCTGGCGGCCGCCGTGCTGATTCCCACGCTTGCCTTGCTCGGCTTCTATCAGGCCGGGCGAATGGTCGCGGCCGCAAGCCAGGACCCAGCCTGGCAGGGCAATAATCTCTCGGAACGTCATGTCGGGACGCCAGCGCAGCAGGATCGGCTCGGCGACATCACCGGCTATTTCCTGACCGGCTATCTCGGCCTGATCGGCATCGCCCTGCTGGCTCGCGCGTCGCGAGCGCTCAACGAGCGCCGCGGCGGCATGATCAGCCTGTCCTATGGCAACGGCCGGATCGTGCGCGTGCCCAGGGGGCTCAGCGTGCTCGAGGCGAGCCTGCGCAACAATGTCCCGCATGCGAGCATCTGCGGCGGCCGCGCGCGCTGCTCGACTTGCCGCATCCGAGTGATCGGCGACCATGCCGCGCTCCCGGAGCCGTCGCAGCGCGAAGCCTTCGTGCTGGCGCGGGTCGGCAGCAACGATCCCTCGATCCGGCTCGCCTGTCAGTTGCGGCCGACCTTCGACCTCTCCTTCTTCCAGCTCTTCATCCCCAGTCTCGCTTCGGCCAACGCGCATGCGTCGTCCCCGGCACGCATCGGCGAGGAGCGCTATCTGGTCAGCCTGTTCGTCGACATGCGCGGCTCGACCCGGCTGGCCGAGAAGATGCTGCCGTTCGACACCGTGTTCGTCGTCAACCGTTTCCTCGCCGCGGTCTCGCAGGCCGTGATCGAGAGCGGCGGCCGGCCGAATCAGTTCATCGGTGACGGCATGCTGGCGCTGTTCGGGCTTGCGGCACCGGCCCAGACCGCCTGCCGGCAGGCGATCCGCTCGGCCGCGCTGATCTCGCACAATATCGACGAGCTGAACCAGTTCCTGAGCCACGATCTGCGCG
>JAFAUV010000411.1 GCA_019243075.1 Bradyrhizobium sp. | reverse complement strand
TTGTTTTCTTACTTGCCATCTTTCACCTCCAGCAATCGACCGGCTTTGAGTTCTGCCTCGATCAACGCAGGCGTCGCGTTAAGCCAATGCGCTGCTAATTCACGTAGCGACCGAAATTCAGTGTCACTGATATTCGCCCGGTCGTTTTTAGCGAAGCAGTGCAGAAAGAACGCTCGATCACCCGCGCGTAGAGCGATGATCGTGCGGTAGCCGCCAGAGCGTCCCTGGCCTAGCCGAGCCACCCGTTGTTTGACGAGGCCACTTCCGAGCTCGGCATCGACCAGCCCTTTGACCGCACGCTCGACAGCCTCGCACAGCACCTGGTCAGATAGGCCGGTGTTGCGTATGAGCCGCGCGAACGTCCGCGTTTTGAAGACCCTCAAGCATCCTCCTACAACACTATAAACTATAGTTTATGCTATACATTTTCAAGCCAAAATCACGCAAGAATCTTGCGTTCTAGAAGGCTTTGGATGCCGATCCTAGATGAAGCTTCGCGATGTATGGAATGGGAATGTGCGGGAATACCAATGCTTACAGTAGAGGTTGAAACACTGAAAATTTAAATTGGCCAAAGAGGGTAGCGAGATGTGGCTTTGCGTACGCAAAACCCTCGTTGGGGGCCGGAAGGCAATGGCCCCCAAACCCCAGGACGCATGCGCTCTGCCAAGGGAGGATCATCATGGCGCGGCCAAAAATATCTACTGTACGTGACATGCAGCTTAAGCTGAATCTGACTGCTACGTAATATGAGTGCGTCGTGCGCCGCGCGAATGCGGTTGCGATGCGCCCAACACATTGCGCTCGTATGGTGATGCTCGATAGAGACGTGGTGCCCGCGCCGCAGCCGCGAGCCCCGAGCAACCTTGGTCATCGTCTTCATGCGCTATGTCGATAAGCTCGACGTCGTATCGACCGTGGGTTCTACGCCGAAATGTCCGAGCAGTGGCAAGCTGAGCAGGAAAAGATTGCTGGCGAAATCGTCCGCCACCAGGGAGCCGATCGTTCGTATCTCGAGGAGGGCGCGCAACTGATCGACCTTGCGCATGGTGCAAAAAAGCTCTTCGCGAAGCAGGAAGCGCGGGAGCAGCGGCGGCTTCTCAATTTCGTACTATCGAACTCGACCTGGAAGGATGGAGAGCTTTCGGCCACGTTCCGCCAACTCTTTAATTTGATTGCAGAAGCTGCGCGATTGCATCAGGCGGAGAGGGCGGGGGAGGGCCAAATTTGCCGGTGCATCCGGCTTGGCTGGGGAACCTGGATTCGAACCAAGACAAACAGAGTCAGAGTCTGTTGTGCTACCGTTACACCATTCCCCAACGGATTTCCGAACCAATTCAAGCGCTTGTCGAACAGTTCGGAGGTTGTGCGCAAGCTTTCGCGCCCATCAGCATCTCGCGTTGCGCCGTTCTACCCGCTCGCTCCCGGACTTGGCAAGGGCGGTTGTTCATCGACTTTGCGGGCCGGCGTGGAGCTTGGTCCGCGTATCCGCGCAGCAGGCTGCGCGAAGGGCGACGAATGCGCGTTCCGCGCAATAGGGGCAAACAGCGTCAGCCTTCGGTTGTCGGTTTAAGGCACCGCACCCAGCCGCGCGTCTTCGACAAATTGTCAGGTGTCGCGCGGCAGAGCGGCGGAGCCCCCTCGCTTGCCGCCCTTGAGCCGGCATGTAATGCTCGTGCAACCGAAAAACAGGGAAAACGCAGGGGCGCGAACCGCGCGCCCCGTTGCCGCAGGAACTTGTGCAAGCGCCTGCGACGGCCCTGCGTTTTCTTGCGGCAGTTTTCTTGCGGCAGTTTTCTTGCGGCAGTTTTCCTGCGGCAGTTTTCTCGGGCAGTTTCTTGGGCAGTTTCTTGGGCAGGTTTCTTTGGGAGTGACCATCATATGAAGTTCAGCAATTTTCTCGGGCTGATTGGCGCCGCCGCGATCTTGGTCGGGTCGGCCAGCGGCACTGCGGCCGAGGACAAGGTCGTCAAGATCGGCGCGGTGATGCCGCTGAGCGGCGGCGCTGCCAGCATCGGGGTCCACGTCAAGGCCGCCTTCGATGTGGTGCTCGATATCGTCAACAACGCCCATCCCGAGCTCGGCAATTTCCCGCTGGCGAAGAGCGCCGGCCTCGCCGGTCTCGGTGGCGCCAAGGTCGAGGTGCTGTTCGCCGACAACCAGGGCAGCCCCGCCACCGGCCAGAACCAGACGCTCCGGCTGATCACGGAAGAGAAGGTGGTCGCCATCACCGGCGCCTACCAGTCCGGCATCACCCTGACCTCGAGCGCGATCGCCGAGAGATACGGCATTCCCTATGTTAACGGCGAGTCCGTCGCCGCCAGCCTGACCGAGCGCGGCTTCAAATGGTTCTTCCGCACCACGCCGATCGCCTCCGACTTCGCCAAGGTCTTCTCCGACTTCCTGGCCGACATGAAGGCCCAGGGCGCCAAGACCGACAGCATCGCACTGGTGCATGACAACACCGAATATGGCACCTCGGTGGCCAACACCATCACCGCCACCTTCAAGGAGAAGAACCTCAACATCGCGCTCGACGTCGCCTATGGGTCGAATGCCACCGACGTGCAGAGCCAGGTGCTGCAGCTCAAGGAAAGGAAGCCCGACGTCGTCATCATGATCTCCTACACGTCGGACGCGATCCTGTTTGCCAAGACCATGCAGGCGCAGGACTACAAGCCGCCGATTCTGCTCGCCGACGACGCCGGCTATTCCGACCCCGACTTCATCAAGGCGGTCGGCAAGATCTCGCAAGGCGCCTTCAACCGCTCGTCCTGGAGCGTAGGACCGTCCGGCTCGCCGAGCGCCATCATCGCCGACATGTACAAGAAGAAGAGCGGCGTCGAGATGGACGACACCGTTGCCCGGCAGATGACGGGGCTTTTTGTGCTGCTGGATGCCATCGACCGCGCCGGCTCGACCGAGCCAGCCAAGATCCAGGCCGCGTTGAAGGCGACCGACCTCAAGCCCGATCAGCTCATGATCGGCTACAAGGGCGTCAAGTTCGACGACAAGGGCCAGAACATCCTGGCCTCCGGCGGCATCATCCAGCTCCAGGACGGCGCGAACTATGTCTCGGTCTGGCCGAAGGCGACAGCCGATAAGGCGCCGGTTCTCCCCTATAAAGGCTGGTAGGCTTCGGGGGCGGAAATACCGATTCCCGCCCCTTGTATAGTATGAACCGACGACAACCTCCCTCGCAACGACGCGCGGTCCATGGCTTTCTTTCTTGTGCAGGTGATCGTCGGCGGACTTCTGCTTGGAGCCGTCTACGCGCTGTTCTCCTCCGGCCTGACCCTGGTCTGGGGCATGATGAACATCGTCAATTTCGCCCATGGCGATTTCGTCATGCTCGGCATGTATGCGGCCTTCGTGGTGTTCTCGCTGTTCGGCGTCGGACCCGCGGCCGGCGCGCCGTTTGCAACGCTTTTGCTCGCGACCGTCGGCGTCATCGTCTATTTCGGCCTGATCCGCCACATCATGGAGGGGCCGATGCTGGCGCAGATTCTGGGCACCTTCGGGCTCGCGCTGCTGCTCCGCTATTCGGTGTTCTGGTGGTTCGGCGCGAACTTCCTGTCGCTGCCGAACAATATCGTCGGCGGGACCTATGACATTTTCGGCCTGCGCATCGAGGCCTCGCGGCTGCTTGCCGGCGCGGTGGCGCTGTTGGTCACGCTCGGCCTGCATCTGTTGCTGACGCGCACCTCGCTCGGTTCGAAAATGCTGGCGGTGGCGGAAGATTCCACCGCGGCGCAGCTCATGGGCATCCGCCCCGACAGCATGCAGGCGATCGCCTGGGCGATCGCGGCGGGCGCCACCGGCCTCGCCGGCGCGCTGATCGCGACCTTCTTCTACATCGTGCCGACCGTCGGCGAGACCTTGGGCATCGTTGCCTTCGTCACCGTCTCGCTCGGCGGCTTCGGCAGCGTACCGGGCGCGCTGGTCGCGGGTCTTCTGATCGGCGTCATCGAGTCCGTCTCGGGCTATCTGATCGGCGCGGTCTACAAGGACATCGTGGTCTATGCGCTGTTCATCTTCTTTCTCTGGTTCCGGCCGCAAGGCCTGATGGGCAAAGCATGATGCGGCGCCTGCTCTGGCCCTCGGTCGTGCTGGCGCTCGTGATCGCCTATCCCTTGCTGTTTTCGACGCCATTCCAGCAGCGCCTCGGCGCGCTGGTGCTGCTCTATGCGATCGCGGCTTCCGCCTGGAACATCGTCGGCGGCTATGCCGGCCAGGTCTCGGTCGGTCATGTCGTGTTCTTCGGCTGCGGCGCCTATGCGGCGATGGCGGCGTACGCTCATTTCGCGCTGTCGCCCCTGGTCGGCATTCCCGCCGGCATCGTCTTTGCGGTCGCGATTGCGGCCCTCGTCGGCGGGCCGACGCTGCGGCTCTCCGGACATTATTTCAGCATGGCGACGATTGCGATCGCCGAGCTTGCCCGGCTAATCGTCACCAACACCGAATATCTGGGCGCCTCGCCCGGGCTCAGCGGTCCGGCCGTGCCGCGCAACCTGTTCGATCTCTCCTTTGTTTCCGCGCTGCCCTACTACTATCTGTTTTTGCTCGTGCTCGCGATCACGCTGCTGATCACCTGGCGCATGACGAATAGCCGCATGGGCTTTTATCTGCGCGCGATCAGGGATTCCGAGCGTGCGGCCCGCTCCCTCGGCGCCCCTGCGGCGCGCACCAAGCTCTACGCCTACATGCTCAGCGCCGGGCTCACTTCGGTGGCGGGCGCGCTCTATGCGATGATGTTCGGCTTCATCGATCCGGAGTCCGGCCTTGGCATCCTGATCTCGGTGAAGATGCTGATCATGGCGGCGCTCGGCGGCGCAGGCCTGTTGTTCGGGCCGCTGGTCGGCGCCGCGATCCTGGTGCCGCTCGAGGAGCTCTCCAACAGCTGGCTCGGTGGCCAGGGCGCCGGACTGACCTTTGTCGTCTATGGCGCGATCATCGTGCTGATCTCGCGCTTCCAGCCCGGCGGGCTGCTGGCGCTGGCGCACCGGCTCTGGGAGCGGCATCGCAAAGTGCCTGAGGCCGCTGCTGCGGAGGCCGGCCATGCTTCTTGAAGCGCGTGCCGTCACCAAGACCTTTGGCAGCTTCAAGGCCGTGGATGCGGCCTCCGTGACGCTGGAGCGTGGCGACATTCTCGGCCTGATCGGGCCGAATGGCGCCGGCAAATCCACCTTCTTCAACTGCCTCACCGGCGATCTCCTGGCCACGTCGGGCCAGGTGCTGTTCGAGGGGCAGGACATCAGCGCCTTCACGCCGGAAGCGCGCGCGGCGCTCGGGCTCGCGCGCACCTTCCAGGTGCCGCAGACCTTTGAGGGCATGAGCGTGCTCGAGAACGTCATGATCGGCGCGTTCCTGCGCGCCTCGCATCGCGCCGAGGCAGAGCGCAAGGCGAGGGCCGTGCTGGAGCGGGTCGGCATGGGTCGGATTGCCGAGACCCCGGCGCGTTCGCTCGGCACCCCCGGCCGCAAGCGGCTGGAGATCGCGCGAGCGCTCGCCACCGAACCAAAAGTGCTGCTGCTCGATGAAGCCATGGCGGGGCTGACCCAGCGCGAGGTGCAGCTTGCGATCGAACTGGTGCGCGACATCCATCGCTCCGGCGTCACGCTGGTCATCGTCGAGCACATCATTGAAGTCATCATGGCGCTCTCCAGCCGCGTCATGGTGTTCCACCAGGGCAAGGAGATTGCCCGCGGCAATCCGCGCGAGGTCACCAGCAACCCCGCCGTGATCCAGGCCTATCTCGGCACCCGCGCGGCCAAGGCGGCCGCCGGCCACACGCCGATCGAATTGATGGGTGGACCGCTGTCATGAGCGGGGCGTTGCTCATGGTCGAGCATCTCGAAGTCCGCTATGGCGACCTGATCGGGGTCTCCGACGTGTCGCTGGAGGTGCCCGAAGGCAGCGTGGTCGCGCTGCTCGGCTCCAATGGCGGCGGCAAGACCACGACGCTCAATGCCATCGCCGGCCTGATCCCCCTGCATTCCGGCTCAATCACCTTCCGCGGCGAGAAGATCGGCGGGCGGGCGGCATTCGCCATCGTGCGCAAGGGGCTGGCGCTGGCTCCGGAGGGCTGGCGGCTGTTCGTGCAGCAGAGTGTCGAGAACAATCTTCTGCTCGGCGCGACGCCGCTCGCCGACAAATCGCGCACCGCGACGCTGCTGGAACGCGTCTACGAAATCTTCCCGCGGCTGAAGGAGCGCCGCCTGCAGCGTGCCGGCACCATGTCGGGCGGAGAGCGACAGATGCTCGCAGTCGGCCGCGCGCTGATGAGCGAGCCGAAGCTGTTGATGCTGGATGAGCCGTCGCTTGGTCTGGCGCCCGCGGTGGTGGAGTCCATGTACGAGACCTTCGGCCGGCTGCACCGGGAAGGCCTGACCATCCTGCTCGCCGAGCAGTCGATCGAGCTCGCGCTGGAAGTCTCCGATTTTGCTACCGTGCTGCAGGTCGGGAAAAGCGTGCTGTCGGGCACCGCGGCGGCGCTGGCGCAAGACCCCCAGGTCCAGAAGGCGTATCTGGGCAGCGCGTGACGCGTAGGATGCGTAGAGCGAAGCGAAACCCATCGACACCGAACGCGTGAGTGATGGGTATCGCTTCGCTCAACCCATCCTACGGCGGTCGGGCTCGCCTCCTACTTGATCTTGTCGTAAGCCGCGGCGAAGTCGGTCAGCGGCATCGGGATGGTGATGGTTTCCTTGCCGAGGTTCTGGAACGACACCTTGAGCTGCTTGCCCGAGCGCAGCGCGGCCAGCATGTCGGGTGCGATGGGAAGGTTGGCGTAGCAGCCGCGGTTCTCGCAGGTCTGGATCTGCAAGTCGACTGGCTTGCCATCGTCAACCTGCAGCTTGGCGCCGACGGGCAGATTGAGCCCGAGCGGCAGTTGCACCAGCGCGACCGGCTGGCGGGTGTCGCTGGCGACGCGGATATTGACGAGCACGACGAGCTGGCCGGTCTTGGTGAGAACCGCCGTCTCCTCGACCGCGCATTCCAGCGGCGCGTCCCGGCTCGCCGAGGCGCAGCGCGCGATCCAGCCGGGCGAGGACGGGGTGTTGGAATCGGCCTGCGGCGCGGCCGGAGCAGCCTGCACGGCAGGCGCGGCGCCCTTCTTCGGCGCCTGCGCCTGAAGCGGAGGCGCAAGGCCCGGCAACATGACAGATGCAAGAACGGCAAGCCCGGCAATGATCTTCACGAGAGCGCTCCGGAAACGCTGCTTGCGATGGGCTGATGGAAGATCAAGGTCAAGTCACTCGGCGGCTTCCTTGACGGGACCATGCTCGTCGCCGGCATGGGCGTCTTCGGCCCTGGAGCGGCCCCAGCCTGCAAAGGCATTGGAGAGCTTGTCGAGATACAGATAGATCACCGGCGTCGTGAACAGCGTAAGCGCCTGGCTGACGATGAGGCCGCCGACCATGGCATAGCCGAGCGGTTGGCGGATTTCCGATCCGGTGCCGGTGCCGAGCATCAGCGGCACGCCGCCGAGCATTGCCGCCATCGTCGTCATCATGATCGGGCGGAAGCGCAGCAGCGCCGCCTGACGGATCGACTGCTCGGACGACAGATGCTGGTCGCGTTCGGCCGCGATGGCGAAGTCCACCATCATGATGCCGTTCTTCTTCACGATGCCGATCAGCAGAATAATTCCGATCAGGGCAATGAGGCTGAAGTCGAATCCGAATGCCATCAGGATCGCGAGTGCGCCGACGCCGGCCGAGGGCAGGGTCGAGAGAATCGTGATCGGGTGGATGTAGCTCTCGTAGAGGATGCCGAGGATCAGAT
>JAFAUV010000362.1 GCA_019243075.1 Bradyrhizobium sp. | reverse complement strand
GCCGCAACCTGGAAGCCTGACATCATGGCGCGCAAGTCAACGACGCAGCGGGTGGTGATCTCGACGATCGGGGCGTGGTTCTTCGGCTTCCTGATCTTTTTCCCGATTCTCTGGATGGTGCTGGCGAGCTTCAAAACCGAGCTCGAGGCCTTTGCGGTGCCGCCCTCGTTCCTGTTCTTCCACTGGACCACGGAAAACTACGCCACCGTGCAGGAGCGCAGCGATTATTTCCACCACGCGCTCAACTCGATCATCATCGCCGGCGGCTCGACGCTGATTGCGCTGCTGATTGCCATACCCGCGGCCTGGTCGATGGCGTTCTCGCCGACCAAACGCACCAAGGACATCCTGCTCTGGATGCTCTCGACCAAGATGATGCCACCGGTCGGCGTCCTGGTCCCGATCTACCTGATCTACCGCAATTTCGGCCTGCTCGACACGCGAGCGGGGCTTACTTTCATCCTGTGCCTCGGCAACCTGCCGATTGTGGTCTGGATGCTCTTCACCTATTTCAAGGAGATCCCGCGGGACATCCTGGAAGCCGCGCGCATGGACGGCGCGACCATCGGCAGGGAGCTGGTCTATGTGCTGACGCCCATGGCGGTGCCCGGCCTGGCCTCGACACTTCTGCTCAATCTGATCCTGGCCTGGAATGAAGCGTTCTGGACGCTGAACCTGTCGACCCTGCAGGCGGCGCCGCTCACGGTCTTCATCGCTTCATATTCGAGTCCGGAAGGGCTGTTCTGGGCCAAGCTGTCGGCAGCCTCGACACTCGCGATCGCTCCAATTCTCGTGCTCGGCTGGTTCAGTCAGCGGCAGCTCGTCCGCGGCCTGACCTTCGGCGCGGTCAAATAGAAGGCGGCACATCATGGGTCGGATCACGTTGCAGGGCGTCGAGAAATCCTTCGGACCGGTGCATATCATCAAGGGTGCGGACCTCGATATTGCCGACGGCTCCTTTGTCGTCTTCGTTGGCCCGTCCGGATGCGGCAAGACCACCTTGCTTCGCCTGATCGCCGGGCTCGAGGACGTGAGCGGAGGCAACATCCTGATCGACGGCAAGAACGTTGTCCACGTGCCGCCGGCCAAGCGCGGGCTGTCGATGGTGTTCCAGTCTTACGCGCTCTATCCGCACATGAGCGTGCGCGGCAACATCGCTTTCGGGCTGAAGATGGCCGGCCTACCGAAGGCGGAGATCAGCCGCAAGGTTGAGGCCGCGGCCGCGACCCTCAATCTCACGCCCTATCTCGACCGCAAGCCGCGCGAGCTTTCGGGCGGCCAGCGCCAGCGCGTCGCGATCGGCCGGGCCATCGTGCGCGAGCCCAAGGCGTTCCTGTTCGACGAGCCGCTATCGAATCTCGACGCTGCGCTGCGGGTCCAGATGCGGCTGGAAGTGACGCGGCTGCAAAAGCAACTCGGCACCACCGCCATCTATGTCACGCACGACCAGGTCGAGGCGATGACCATGGCCGACAAGATCGTCGTGCTGAACGCCGGCAAGATCGAGCAATACGGCTCGCCGCTCGAGCTCTACGAGCGGCCGGCCAACCTGTTTGTCGCCGGGTTCATCGGCTCGCCCAAGATGAATTTCATTTCCGGCGACGCCGCGCAGCAGCGCGGCGCGGCCACCATCGGCGTGCGGCCCGAACATCTCAGGGTCGACCGCGAAGGGCAGGGCTGGCAGGGGACGGTGACGGCCGCCGAGCATCTCGGCAGCGACACCTTTCTTTACGTCGACGCCGGCCGCATCGGACAGCTCACGGCGCGCTATATCGGCGAGCTCAATCTAGGCACGGGCGACAAGGTGTCGTTGTCGCCCGATCCCGCCCGTCTCCATCGTTTCGATACGAGCGGCACCGCCGTGCAGGCATGAGCGCGCCACCAGCCCTGCGGGCTCCGGCCAAGCAGGAACACGGAGAGAACAATGTATCTCGAGAAGTTCAAGCTCGGCGGCAGGACCGCCGTTGTCACCGGCGGCGGGCAGGGCATCGGGCTCGCCTGCGTCGAGGCGCTGGCGGAGGCCGGCGCCAAGGTCGTGATCGCCGATCGTGACGCCGAGGTCGCGGAAACAGGGCGCGCCGCGATGAAGAAGAAGGGCTACGACGTCGAGCTCGTCGATATGGATGTGACGGACTCCGGGCGCGTCTCCGAAACCGCCAGCGAGCTCACGTCCCGGCATGGCAGGATTGATATCCTGGTCAACAATGCCGGCATCGCCCGCAGCGAGACGCCGGCAGAGACCGTCACCGACGAGCATTGGCTGAACGTTCTCGACGTCAATCTCAACGGCACGTTCTGGTGCTGCCGCGCCTTCGGCAGGCATATGCTGGAAGCGAAGGCGGGAACCATCATCAATGTCGGCTCGATGTCCGGCTTCATCGTCAACAAGCCGCAGGAGCAATGCTACTACAATGCCTCCAAGGCTGCAGTGCACCATCTGACCAGGTCGCTCGCCGCCGAGTGGGGCGCGCGGGGCGTGCGGGTCAATGCCGTGGCTCCGACCTATATCGAGACGCCGCTCAACGCCTTTGTGAAAAGCAATCCGAAAATGTACGACGCCTGGATCGGCGGAACGCCGATGGCGCGACTGGGGCAGGTCGAGGAGATCGCCTCCGTCGTGCTGTTCCTGGCCTCCGACGCGGCGAGCTTGATGACGGGGAGCATCGTTCTTGTCGATGGCGGCTACACATGCTGGTAAGCTCGCGCCGTCATGAAACGGCCCGGAGCAGGTAGCTGTTGAACACGAGCGATGATACTGAGTTGCGGTGACGCCCTGATCGATTTCGTGCCGATAACCGCCTCGGACGGGCGCGAAGCGGTGCGGCCGGCGGTCGGTGGGTCCTGTCTCAACATCGCAATCGGGCTGGCCCGCCTGGGGGTTCCCACCGGTTTCGTCGGCGGCATCTCGACCGATCTGTTCGGCCGCATGATCGCCTCTCACGCCTCCGACTCCGCCGTCGACATCCGTCATGCCACGCGCAGCGGCGACCAGACCACGCTCGCCTTTGTGCGGATCATCGAAGGCGAGTCGCAATATGCCTTCTATGATGTCGGGACCGCCTCCGCCAACTGGACCTATCGGCCCGGCTCGATCCCGTTCGAAGGTGTCGAGGCCGTGCATATCGGGTCGACCACGCTCGTGCATAATCGCGGCGCCCGCGAGGCGGGCGCCCTGATCGACGATGCACGCCCGACCGCGACGATTTCCTTCGATCCGAATTGCCGGCCAAACCTGATCGAGGATCTACAGGCCTATCGGAGGCGGATGAACGTCCTCGCCGAGAGCGCCGACATCGTGAGGATGTCCGATGTGGATTTCGCCTTCCTTCATGGCGGCGAGGCTTATGTCGATCGAGCCGAGGCGCTGATTGCAGGGGGCGCCGGCCTGATCGTCATCACCCGCGGCACCAAGGGCGCCTTGGCCTGGCATTGCCGGGAAGGCGCCATCGAAGTACCGGCAGCTGCCGTCGATGTCGTCGACACGATCGGGGCCGGCGACAGTTTTCATGCCGCGCTGCTGTTTGCGCTTCGCGAGCAGGCCTGCATCGAAAGAACGCGATTGCGGACCGCCGGAGCCGCCGAGCTGCGGCGCGCCCTGGGCTTTGCCTGCGAATGCGCCGCCATCACATGCACCCGCGCCGGCGCCGATCCGCCGAGCCGCGATGAGGTTGCAGGGCTATGGTAGGATCGCTCGCGAACGAGGCGGCGCCATGGCTTCGGTCTGAGCGCGCATTGCGCTGCGATTGACGTATGTCAGTTGCTATCTTAAGATGACATACATGGAAAAGACCCAGGTTTACCTCCGCAAGGAAGAACTCGAAGCCTTGCGCCAGGCGGCCGCCCGATCCGGCCGCAGCGTTGCAGAGCTGATCCGCGAGGCAATTCGCAAGGTCGTGCTTAGGCCTCGGTCTACGGGTCCGGTGGCACTTTGGGACGGTGAGCCGAAGCGGACCTCGCTCGAGCATGACAGCGTCCACGACGAGCCCTGATGCGCCAAGGTGAGCCGGTATTCGTCGACAGCGCGGCGTGGATCGCCCTGGCGCTGTCACGGGACCCATTGCACGCGCAGGCGCGCGAGCAATGGGAGCTCTTGCAGGACGCCGGGGCAAAGCTTCATACCTCCATCCCGGTCGTCATTGAGACATTTACGTTTCTGGACCGCAACGCCATCCGCGACGTGGCTCTGGCGTGGAAGCAATCGGTCTATAAACGGGGCGCGGTAAGGATACTGGCTTGCGAGCTGCGCGACCTCGAGCAATCCTGGGAGTATTTTCGCCGTTCGGATTTTCACAAATTGTCGGCCGTCGATGCGACCAGCTTTGTGATCATGAAGCGGGCACGTATTCGCCTCGCCTACACCTTCGACCATCACTTCGCTGTCGCCGGATTCAGGCTTGTGGCGTAGCTGAACGAAATGGCGCGCCCCGTGAGTCGCGGTTAACGGAAGTGAGCCGGTTCTAGCCATATTCGTCGCTGCTAATGCCGTATTCCCGGTAAATCTCGAGCCGGTCGAGGTCGGGAAACAACCGGCATTTGGCCTGCGCCAGGTGCAGGCTGACGGCGGCGGGCTCGCGGCCATCGGCGAGCAGCTTGCGGATGTCGTCCATATGGGCCTGCGGCTGGTGCTTGGGCGGAAGCTGCTCGAGGGCAACGAGCGCCGTCGCCAACGCTTCCGTGACGACCCACCCATCGTGGCCGGTCACTCCCTTTTTCGGCATCAGCTCACCCCACATTCGTGGCGAGACATATCCTAACGCGATCTCGCGGCAACTGCCATCGGCGCTTTTGACCTTGAACTACTCCAGCTGAAGGCCGGTGACCCTCACGAGCTGTGCCCACTTCTCGGTTTCCTCGGCAATCGGCTTTGCCGAATTGGGCAGGCGTTCCCGCGATCGGCTCGGCAGTGATCGCCGCAAACGCGCCCGAGGGCGTGGCGGACGCCTCGAAAGGGCGACGACTCTCCACTGGAAGAGCCGGCGGTCATTCCGCCGAGCAAGATCGGGGTTGAAACAAGACGCGCCGGCGTCTAAACGGTCGAAGCAATTTGCGGGTCCACGCGCTGCCCGAGGCGGCGCATCCGTTGCCTTCCTGTTACAACATTGGCGTACACCGGCTGGCCTGCTGACCGACCATGGCACTTTCGGCCCCTCTGGTCGGAATCCGACATATGCGTTCGATCTAAACAAGGCTTGAGAAGCCATCGATACGGGCACACGCATGAGATTTTTGAGCTTCGCCTACCGCTTTCTTACCAATTTCGGATTCCTGGCGACGGTCTATCTCAGCCTGAGCTACATCGAGAAATACAACAATCGCGCGATCCTCGCGATCGCGGTGCTGATCTATGCCGGCATGCGCGCGGCCTCTGCCTTGCGCTCCTTCTATTTCTTCCAGCGGATCGAGCGGCTGGAAATCGAATCGCGCCGAGTGATCGCGCTGGTCACCCAGGGCGGCGCGCAATCGCCGATCAAGACCAAGACAGTCGCCGACGTCACGCTGCTGCGCCGCGACGGCGAGATCAAATCCTATATCGATCTGTTCTTTCTCGCCGCCGTGGTGCTGCTCTGCGTCGCCAAGATCGTGAACGACTAGACTTGGCCTTACTTGGGGAGCAGTCGCTTCGACAGTTCCTCGAACAGCATCCGGTTGCCGGCGGCGGAAAAATGGTCGTCGCCGAGGATATAGAGGTGTTCGTACCAGTCCTTGTCGCGGTCGGCGGCGGCAAAGAAAGGCGGGAACAGGTCGATGAACGCCTTGCAGCGGTGCGGGCAAAAATCCCGCCATAACCGCACCTGACGGCTATCGCGGTCGTCCTGCGCGATCTGCTGCGCCCAGGGGTAGACCACGATGGTGAGCGGGATGCCGCGGCTTGCGAGCAGGTCCGACAGCTTGCCCATGTTTTCCAGCGACCGTGCAATGCCGCCGTCGACGCCGAGCGGCCTGTATCTGGCGGGATCCGGATTCCTGGTGGTCCAGCCGATGCGATTGTGATCGCTGTCGATCGCGGCGCGCTTGTTGCCGAGCCTGGTCTGGATCCATCGCTTGATGGTGACGCGGACTCGATTGGTGACCACGAAACGGTCGATGAAGAAGTCGCGCTTGATGGCGGGTTCCGGAACGGCGCCGGGCGGCGTGGTGCAGAACCGGTGATATTTCGGATCGTCGTCGATACAGAAATAGGACGTCGCCTCATCCTCGACATCGGAACTGTCGGAGAGCAGCACCACTTCGTCGAACCTGAGCCCGCGATCCAGGAGATATTTGATCTTCTTGTAGTAGATGCTGGGCGAGTAGGAGGCGACGCCGGCATCCAGGAATTCGATTCTGTCGGTCCGCGATTGTCCAGCCCCGTTGAGCAGCCCGGCAAAGGTGCGCTCATAGGGAAGGCCGATCCCTTCCGCAAAGGAGTCGCCGATCAGGAGAATGCGGCGGGCGTCCGACTGCAGCGGCACGTCGCGCGTCGAGCCATCCTTGAAGCCGAGGCTGTCGGTGATCAGTCGGTAGCGGGCCTCGCCCCAGACGTCATAGCCGTCGAATTTCGGCGCAAAGCCGTGGTCGTAAACGGCATCGTAGATGCGTGCGGCGCGCGCCTGCTCCTGCCCATGCGTAAGGCTGGAATAGGCGAAATCAAAGAC
The DNA here is from genome assembly GCA_019243075.1 of Bradyrhizobium sp. GTDB lineage: Bacteria > Pseudomonadota > Alphaproteobacteria > Rhizobiales > Xanthobacteraceae > Bradyrhizobium. Next base: position 960 of record JAFAUV010000362.1, on the reverse strand, counting down.
CAGGAACAGCGCGAGGCAATAAAGCACCATCAGGGCATTGAGCGCGACCCGCTTCGGCGCGAACGCGGCCTTCCAGAAGCTGCCCTTGATGCGCGCTTTGGGCCGCGGGCTGGGCCGGTCCGGCATCATTTCCTGCATTCATCAACGCTCTTCTGCAATGGCGGGCGGGGTCGAAAAAGGTCAAAAAAAGCGGGACCTTGCCATTCCCACCTGATAAAGCACGCCAACCTTTGAACGGGGTCTTGTCGACACTTGTGATGGACCAGTCAACCCACGAGAATTTTAGCCGGGATGAGGCCAACGCGCCCGGTTCGAACCGGACATTCGGCCTGGTGATGGCGGCGGCGCTGGCGCTGATCGGCATCGTCAATTTCCACCGTTCCGGGCGATTGTGGCCGTGTGAACTGGCGTTGGCGACGCTGTTTCTCGCAGCCGCCGGGCTCAAGCCGAATATCCTCCATCCGCTCAATCGGCTGTGGATGAAACTCGGGCTCGTGCTGCACCGGATCGTCAACCCGATCGTCATGGGCCTGTTGTTCTACGGCACGATCTGGCCGACCGGGCTTGTGATGCGGATGCGGGGCAGGGACCTGCTGCGGCTGAAACGGGAGCCGAGCGCGGATACCTACTGGATTGCCCGCGCGCCCGGTCCGCAACCGGAAACCATGAAAGACCAGTTCTGATGATGGATTTTGTCGCCGAACTCTGGCGCTTCATGCGCGTGCGCAAGAAATTCTGGCTGCTGCCGATTCTGGTCATGATGGTGGCGTTCGGCGGGCTGGTCGTGCTGACCAAGGGCACGGTGTTCGCGCCGTTCATCTACACGCTGTTCTAGCCTTGAGTCATGCGCATCCTCGGTATCTCCGCTTTCTATCACGACAGCGCTGCCGCGCTGCTCGAGGACGGCCGCATCATCGCCGCCGTTCAGGAGGAGCGCTTCACCCGCAAGAAGCATGACGC
>JAFAUV010000154.1 GCA_019243075.1 Bradyrhizobium sp. | reverse complement strand
CGACCGCGGCGCAGGTCGGAATTGTCCATCGCCGGCAGATCGTCATGGATCAGCGAGTAGCAATGGATGCATTCCAGCGCCGCGCCCGCGAGCAGTGCGGATCGCCGCGGCACGCCGAACACGGCGGCGCTCTCGACCACCAGGAATGGCCGCAGCCGCTTGCCGCCACCGAGGCTCGAATAGCGCATGGCCTCCATCAGCCGCTTCGGCCGCACGATCTCGTCTGGCTCGACTTTGTCGGCGAGCAATTGGCCGAGCAGGGCTTCGGTTTCCTCCGCGGTGTTGTCCAGCCGTTTCGCAAAATCGAGGGCAGTACCGGTCATTCAATCGGGCTCCAGCTCAAGCTCCAGGGGCAAAATCGGCCGGACAATCCTTTATGCGGAAGGCTTCGTCAATTGCGGGAGCCAGCCGGCCGGGAGCATGATCTTGGAAAAGTGGAAACCGGTTTTCCGAAAAGACCATGCTCGATCAACGAGATGAGGTCATGATGCGATTGCCTTTTGTCGCGTCATGGTCCAGGTCATAAAACCGCTTGAAACGGCCCGGAACTAATGGGCGGGATGACGGCGCTTTGTTACCCCTGCCTTTCGCCACGAAGCAGAAAAGACCGCTTTGCGCGTCCTTAAAATCATGGCCTTGATCGTGCTGGCGGCGCTGCTGATCCCCTATGTGCTGACGCCGTGTTACCGCACCGGCCATCCGGTCTCGACGTTGATGCTCTGGCACCGCGTTTCGGGTGCGCCGGTAACGCGGCAATGGATCGACCTCGGGGCGATGTCGCCCTATCTGCCGCGCTCGGTGGTCGGCGCGGAGGACGCCCATTTCTGCAAGCACCACGGCATCGATTTCGGCGCGCTGCGCGAGGCCATTGACGATTCCAAGCAGGGCGAGGCCATGCGCGGCGCCTCCACGATCACCCAGCAGGTCGCCAAGAACCTGTTTCTCTGGCCGGGCGCGAGCTATGTCCGCAAGGCGCTGGAATTTCCACTCGCACTCTGGATCGATGCCGTGCTGCCCAAGCAGCGCATTCTCGAAATTTATCTGAACATCGCCGAGCTCGGCCCCTCCGGCCAGTTCGGAGCCGAGGCCGGATCAGCCTATGCTTTCGGCCATTCCGCAGCCAGCCTGTCGCCGCGGGAGGCCGCGCTTCTCGCGTCGATCCTACCCAATCCGCATATCCGCAGCGCCCGCACCCCCGGCCCGGGCTTGCGGCGGCTCGCCGGGACCTATACGGCGCGCGCCCAGGCGATAGCCACCTGCTGGCACGAAAATCGGGCCTTTTGAGCCGATTTTCGATGATTTTGGGCGCTCGCGACCCTAGCTTTAGGCCACCCCTTCCTCTATAAGCGCGGCCTTCGGCATCGCAGCTCGCTTTGGCAGGGCGTCCCGCAGTGCGGGCGATGCCTCCGCAACACCCCAGAAGGACTTGGTCAATGGCCGTTCCCAGACGAAAAACTTCGCCCTCGCGACGTGGCATGCGCCGCTCGGCGGATGCGCTGAAAAAGCCCACTTACGTCGAGGACAAGGACTCCGGCGAGCTGCGCCGTCCACACCATCTCGACCTCAAGACCGGCATGTACAAGGGTCGCCAGGTTCTGAAGCCGAAGAAGGAAGCCTGATCCGCTCGGGGAGGCGGGCGCGCTTGCGGCTGCCCGAATTTGGCCAACGAGCGAGATCAGAGGACTGTCGGCAGCCGCTGGCGAAGCCACGGGCTTCGCCCATCATGGGTTGCGGAGCGCGCTTTTAAGTCTTTCCTGAGCCAAAGAAGGCCCCGCCGATGGTCGGTTTTCCGCTGCTTCTGATTCCGATCGCGATCTACAACATCGTCGCCTGGTTGATGCCGAGCGTGTCGCTGACCGACGCGCTGGGGCGCGTGATGCTGCCGTCGGGCGCCGAATGGCCGATCACGCTGAGCGACGTCTTGCTGACCATCGGCATCCTGCTGCTGCTGCTCGAGATCGCGAAGGGCGCCAGACCCGGCTCGAAATATCTCACCGACCATCTGCTCTCGCTGGTTCTGTTCGGCGGCTCGGCGGCCGAATTCCTGCTGTGGTCGAAATTCGGGACCTCGACCTTCTTCCTGCTGTCGCTGATGGCGATGGTGGACTTTTTGGGCGGCATCGTCCTGCGCGCCGGCCGCCGGCCGCTTGCCTCTCACGCGACGGCGGCGCGGGCTGGGCCGCGTGCCGAGGACCCCGTGCCTGGACCGCGCCTCGAGCCTGCGCCCGCGGCCACGGCGCGTCCCGTGCCGCCGGCAGCCCCCGTTGCCGAACCGGTGCTTTCGGATCATCCGGCACCCAAAGCGGGGCCGGAGCCGCCGCAGCCCATGGCCGAGCCATCGCCGGGATTGCAGGCTGGTGCCGCTGCTGCGGGCTCTTCCGAGACGCCGGAGCGTTAAGCGGCTTTTTCCAGATTGACGGGTCTTGCCGCGCTGTCGCGGCGAAGCTGGCGTTCCTGCGCCGAATAGGCGGAGAGTGCGTCGGCAGGCGCGGCGCGCCGCTGCTGGCGGGTTTGCGGGTCCTGTTCTGCGGTCGCAATGAGCTGTGCGACAAAGCTAGCATTCGGACGCGACCGCGCCAGCTTCGGCGCTTGGCACAGCATCGGGGCAACGGGCACGAGCTCGACGCAGGCAGCGCCGACGTCCTCGAAGACGCCGTCTTCTATTTCCTGCCGGTAGAAGCTGGACATTGCAAACCGTCACATTCTGGGACACCCGGCCCCTGCTACGGTTTGATTCCGCAAACAACATACCACTTCCGCTGGCGATCGTTCCGGCGCACCACGAAACGTGGTTTCCGGAATATTTATGAACTTCGTTTAGGAATTTGGGCCAAACAGGCCCTATCCTAGCCATGGAATCACCTGGCGGTCATTGGCCAGTGTCCCGAAACGAGGCGAATGTGACAGCCGCATCTCCGCAGACCTCGACCATTCTCGCCTCTCTCGGCCAGGCCGCCTTTGCCTGGGATATCGCAAGCGACAGCATCGCCTGGAGCGATCATCTGGGCGCGGTGTTTCCCGATATTCCGCGCGAGGCGGTGTCGAGCGGGGCCGAATTTGCCAAATGGATCGAGCCCAGGGGCTCGATCCGCGGTGAAGCGCTGACACTTTCGCCCGCCGCTCACGGCGGCGACGGCACGCCCTACCGGATCGAATACGGCGTGCGCGCCTCGACATCGGCGCCGATCACCTGGATCGAGGAGACCGGCTGCTGGTTTGCGGGCCCGGACGGCAAGCCCTTGCGCGCGCAAGGTATCGTCCGCATCAACAACGAACGCCGCGCCCGCGACGAGGAGCTGATGAAGCTGTCGCGGCACGATCCGTTGACCGGCGAGCTCAATCGCACGCATCTGATTGCAGCCCTTGCCGAAGCGATCGAGGAAACCCGACGCTTTCGCTCCGCCAGCGCCTTCCTCCTGATCGGGATCGATCATCTGGCGCGGGTCAACGACGCCTTCGGCTTCGATGTCGCGGACGCCGTGATTTCGGAAATTGCGAGGCGCGTCCGCGTGCGCCTGCGCGGCGGCGATGTGCTCGGCCGTTTCTCCGGCAACAAGTTCGGCCTGATCCTGAAGAACTGCACCGTCGATGATGTGAACGTCGCGGCCGAACGCTTCCTTGCGGCAGTGCGCGATGAGGTGGTGCCGACGCGCTCCGGCCCGGTCTCGGTGACGGCCTCGATCGGCGGCGTGAGCATCCCGCGTTACGCGCGCTCCACCGATGAAGCGGTCAACCGCGCGCAGGAGATGCTTGACAGCGCCAAGCGCCGCCGCGCCGGCTCGTTCCTGGCGTGGAAGCCGAACGTCGAGCGCGACGCCCAGCGCCGCGTCAACATCCGCGTCACCGACGAGATCGTCACCGCTCTCAACGAGCGGCGCATCGTGATGGCCTATGAGCCGGTCGTGGCGACAAGATCGCGCGACAACGCGTTCTATGAGTGCCTGGTCCGGATGGAGCAGAATGACGGGCGGGTGCTGCTCGCCCCCGACATCGTGCCGGTCGCCGAGCGGCTCGGGCTGATCAGGCTCGTCGACCATCGCGTGCTCGATCTCGTGGTCGCCGAGCTTGCCGCTTCTCCTGGCGTCGAGCTCAGCCTCAACATTTCGCCCGACACCACCATGGACCCGGATTGGTGGGCCTCGATTGAATCCTTGATGCGCGCCCATCCCGGCGTCGCCGAGCGGCTGATCGTCGAGATCACCGAGACCGTCGCGATCCAGGACATCGACGATTTGCGCGGCTTCGTGACGCGGCTGAAAAATTTCGGCAGCCGGATCGCGATCGACGATTTCGGCGCCGGCTACACCTCGTTCCGCAACCTGCGCAAGCTCGGCGTCGACATCGTGAAAATCGATGGCGCCTTTGTGCAGAATGTCGCGCACTCCGCCGATGATCGCGCCTTCGTGCAGACGCTGATCGACCTGGCGCGACGACTCGGAATCAAGACCGTCGCCGAATGGGTGCAGGACGAAGAATCGGCCGCGATGCTGCGCGACTGGGGCTGCGACTACATCCAGGGCCGGCTGATCGGCCTGGCGCGGGCGGAGCGGCCTTGGGCCGTCGCTGCGCAGGCGATGCCGAAGGTGGGTTAGTTACAAAGGGTGGGGTAAGCTGCACGAACTAACTCGGTGTCGTCGAGGGCAGAGTGAGTGGCGACAGCGGAGGAGCGTCTTTGAGATGCTGCACACTCCAGATGCTGCTCACTCCTCCTTCTTCGGCTCGTTCGACATGCGCTCGAGCCGCTCCTGCATTTCCTTCATCTGGCGGCGCAGGTCGTCGATGTTGTCGTTTTCCGGCGCGGCTTCCGACGATTTGGTCACTTCGCTCACCGCGCCGGTGCGCGAGGGAGCGAACGGCTTGAACATCGAGAACGTCTGCTGGAATAATTCCATGTTGCGGCGGACCTGTTCTTCCAGGGGCGCAAAGGGCGTGCCGCTGAAGGTGTCGGCGATCTGCTTGCGGAATTTTTCCTGCTCGCGTGTCAGCGTGTCGATCGATTGCTCGAGATATTTCGGCACCACCATCTGCATGCTGTCGCCATAGAAGCGGATGAGCTGGCGCAGGAAGGTGGTCGGCAGCAGATTTTGGCCGGCCTTGTTCTCCTGCTCGAAGATGATCTGTGCCAGCACCGAACGGGTGATGTCGTCGCCGGTCTTGGCGTCGTAGACGAGGAAGTCCTCGCCCTGCTTCACCATCGCCGCCAGATCTTCCAGCGTCACATAGGTGCTGGTGCCGGTATTATAGAGCCGCCGGTTCGCATATTTCTTGATGGTTGTGGGGTGGTCTGATTTGGCCATGGGGTTCACACCTGCAAAACGAGAAGGGAACCCGACGGCGTTGCCGCAGGGCAATGCGCTGCGCATCTGCAACAAACTAAACATTTTCAAAGGGCCTCCGCTACCGTTTTGTGCACCACGGTTAATTTCCGCGCATTTTTTGCGCAGCATTTTTTGTGCGATGCGAAGAAACCGATCCACCCCGACAGCGAGCGCCGGCTTGCGAGAGGCGCCTGCAGGACATTCCGCGCCGGCGAGGCGACATCCCGCCGGGGCAGACCAGGACCGCGCCGAAGTGATGATGTGGCCCGCACAATTATCCAGCCCCGCCGTTGACATGCGTCAACCGCGTTAACAGGATAACAGGGAGACTGGCCCCGCCTTCCGGCGCCCGCCCCGGATTAAGAACCCTCGCCCCAAAGACCCAAGCTCAGGAGATGCCCATGTCAGACGATGTCGTCATCGTCGCCGCCGCCCGCACCCCGGTCGGAAGTTTCAACGGTGCGTTCGCCACCATGTCGGCGCACGATCTCGGCGCGATCGCCATCAGGGCTGCGCTGGAGCGCGCGGGCGTCGAGCCGGCCCGCGTGTCCGAAGTCATCATGGGTCAGATCCTGACCGCGGCGCAGGGCCAGAACCCGGCCCGACAGGCTTCGATCTCCGCCGGCGTGCCGGTCGAAAGCCCGGCCTGGGGCGTCAACCAGCTTTGCGGCTCGGGCCTGCGCTCGGTCGCGCTCGGCTACCAGGCGCTGCTCAATGGCGATTCGGAAATCGTCGTCGCCGGCGGCCAGGAATCGATGAGCATGGCCCCGCACGCCCAGCACCTGCGCGGCGGCGTCAAGATGGGCTCGCTCGACCTCGTTGACACCATGCTCAAGGACGGGCTGTGGGATGCCTTCAACGGCTATCACATGGGCAACACGGCGGAGAATGTGGCCAAGCAGTATCAGATCACCCGCACCCAGCAGGATGAGTTCGCGGTCGCTTCCCAGCACAAGGCGGAAGCGGCGCAGAAGGCCGGCAAGTTCAAGGACGAGATCATCCCGGTCACCATCAAGACCCGCAAGGGCGATATCGTCGTCTCCGACGACGAATATCCGCGCCATGGCGCAACCCTCGACGCGATGGCCAAGCTGAAGCCCGCCTTCGAGAAGGACGGCACGGTCACCGCGGGCAGCGCGTCGGGCATCAATGACGGCGCGGCGGCCGTCGTGCTGATGACCGCCAAGCAGGCGGCCAAGGAAGGCAAGAAGCCGCTCGCGCGCATCGTGGCCTGGGGCCAGGCCGGCGTCGATCCGAAGATCATGGGCACCGGCCCGATTCCGGCGTCGCGTTCGGCGCTGAAAAAGGCCGGCTGGAGCGCCAGCGATCTCGATCTGATCGAGGCCAACGAAGCCTTTGCGGCGCAGGCCTGCGCCGTCAACAAGGACCTCGGCTGGGACACTTCCAAGGTCAACGTCAATGGCGGCGCGATCGCGCTCGGTCATCCGATTGGCGCGTCCGGCGCCCGCGTCCTGGTGACGCTGCTGCACGAAATGCAGAAGCGCGATTCCAAGAAGGGCCTTGCCACGCTTTGCATCGGCGGCGGCATGGGTATCGCGATGTGCCTGGCACGGGACTGACAGAGCTGCATGGCACGAGACAAATGGACCCGCGCCGCAAGACTTGAGCGTGCGCCGCACGCGACTAAAATCTAGGCGTGATTGGAAAATATTTTCTCTTCGCAACTGCACATTGCTGATCTAGGAGAAGCGCCCGGAATCACTTTCCGGGCGTTTTTTCTTGATGTTGTTCAAACCGCTCGCATAATCCGCAGCTACAACAAGAAACCGAGTGCAGAAATTTCCAAGGGAAGGATTCGACATGGCACGCGTGGCATTGGTGACAGGCGGTACACGGGGAATTGGCGCGGCGATCAGCAAGGCGCTGAACGGTGCCGGCTACAAGGTTGCGGCAAGCTATGCCGGCAACGACGCCGCAGCGGAGAAGTTCAAGGCCGAGACCGGCGTTCCCGTCTACAAATGGGACGTGGCGTCATTCGAGGCCTGCGCCGACGGCGTCAAGAAGGTCGAGGCGGAACTCGGCCCCATCGACGTGCTCGTCAACAATGCCGGCATCACCCGCGACACCGCCTTCCACAAGATGACGCTCGATCAGTGGAACGCGGTGATCAACACCAATCTCGGTTCGCTGTTCAACATGACCCGCAACGTCATCGAGGGGATGCGTGAGCGTAAGTTCGGCCGTGTGATCAACATCTCCTCGATCAACGGCCAGAAGGGCCAGTTCGGCCAGGTCAATTATTCCGCGGCCAAGGCCGGCGACATCGGCTTCACCAAGGCGCTCGCGCTTGAGAACGCCAAGGGCGGCATCACCGTGAACGTGATCGCGCCCGGCTATATCAACACGGAGATGGTGCAGGCGGTGCCAAAGGAAGAGCTGGAAAAGAACGTGATCCCGCAGATTCCGGTCAACCGGCTCGGCGAGCCCGAGGAGATCGCGCGCGCCGTGCTGTTTCTGGCGGCGGACGACGCCGGCTTCATCACGGGATCGACGCTGACCGTGAATGGCGGGCAGTATCACGCCTGATATTCCCCGTCATTGGCAGGAGCGAGGCGACCCCGTGTCCGCCGCAGCTGGAAGAGCGAGGGCGGAAGCAATCCGGTTCTTGATTCCCGGCTTCTGAATTGCTTCGCTCCGCCCGCAATGGCGATAACCTCCCGCACCGCGACCCTGATCGGTCTCACCGCGATCCTGATGTGGTCGCTGCTCGCGGTCATGACGGTCGCGACCGGAACGATTCCGGCGTTCCAGCTCGCCGCGATGACGTTTGCCATCGGCGCGGCGACCTGCGCGCTGAACTGGATCGGCAGCGGCGAGGCAATCAAGGCGCTGCGGCAACCGCCGGTCGCCTGGATCGTTGGCGTCGGCGGTTTGTTCGGCTATCACGCGCTGTATTTTCTCGCGCTGCGATTCGCCCCGCCGGCCGAAGCCGGACTGCTCAATTATCTCTGGCCGCTCCTGATCGTCCTGTTCTCTTCGCTGCTGCCCGGCGAGCGGCTCGCCCTACATCACGTCCTCGGCGCCGTGCTTGGACTGTCCGGCACCGTGCTGCTGTTTGCCGGCAATACCGGCAGTTTTGCCCCCGGCCAAATTCCCGGCCTCTTTGCCGCGTTCACCGCAGCCTTTGTCTGGGCCGCTTATTCGGTGCTGTCGCGCCGGCTCAAATCGGTGCCGACGGAGGCGGTCGCGGGCTTTTGCGCGGTCACGGCGCTGCTTGCAGCGTTGGTGCATGCGCTCGCTGAAACCACGGTGTGGCCCGACGCGCCGCTGCAATGGGCCGCGATCATCGCGCTCGGCGTCGGACCGGTGGGGGCCGCGTTCTACGCCTGGGACATCGGCATGAAGCGCGGTGACATCCGCGTGCTGGGCGCGGCCTCCTATGCGACGCCATTGCTTTCGACCGCATTCCTGATTCTCGCCGGCTTCGCCAAGGCCAGCGCCAACATCGCGCTCGCCGCGATCCTGATCGCCGGCGGCGGGCTGATCGCGGCGAAAGACATGGTATGGAAACGCGGCTAGCCCGCCGGTGCGAAATCCGCACTTGCCATCTCGAATCCCGCAAATTCGAATCCGGGTGCCACCGTGCAGCCAAGGAGTGTCCAGTCGCCGGTGGTCTCAGCCGATTGCCAGGCTTCCGCGGGCACGATCGCCTGCGGGCGCTGGCCGGCCGTCAGATCTGGGCCGAGCGTCACCAGGTGCGGGGCGCAGCCGTCATGTGCGATCTGCAGGGCCAGCGGGCTGCCGGCGTAATAGTGCCAAATCTCGACCGCATCGACGCGATGCCAGTGCGAGCGGTCGCCGCGCGCAAGCAGGAAATAGATCGCGGTCGAATGGGCGCGGCCGTTTTCGTCGACGCGCTTGTCGCGGAAGGTCTCGCGATAATATCCCCCCTCGGGGTGCGGCCTGAGCTCGAGCCGCGCGACGATATCGGCAGCGGTCAAATTCATCAGGACTTGTTCTTGCGTTCGCGCAGTTCGCCAAACACGTCGGCAGCGGCCGCGCCCTTCATGTGCAGCCTGGCGGCGACGGCGGGATCGTCGGCGCGAAGGAAGACATTTGCCTTTTTCTCCTCGCCGAGGAGAGACGGTATCGTCGGCTTGTTGTCGGCGCGCAGCCGCGTCACTTCCTCGGCACGTGCCTTCAGCGCCGGATTGTCCGGCTCGACGCTCAGCGCGAACTTCACATTGGCAGCCGTATATTCATGGCCGCAATAGAGCCTGAAATCGTCCGGCAGCGCGCGGAGCTTCAACAGCGACTCCCACATCATCGGATGGTTGCCCTCGAACACGCGCCCGCAGCCGATCGAGAACAGCGTGTCGGCGGCAAACAATGCCTTTTCGGCATCGAACACGTAGGAGACATGATCCAGCGTGTGGCCCGGCGTTTCCAGCACGCGCGCCAGCAGATTGCCGACCTTCACCACGTCGCCATTGGCGGCGCGCAGATCGACATCGGCGATTTTCGCGGTCTTGTCGTGCGGGGCCACCACGCGGCAGCCATATTTCCGCTTCAGCTCGGCGACGCCGCCGACATGGTCGCCATGATGATGCGTGACCAGGATGTCGGTGAGCTTCCAGCCTTCGCGCTCCAATGCCTGGATGATGGGCCCGGCTTCCGGCGCATCGATCGAGGCGGTCGCGCCGGTTGCGCCGTCATGGATCAAATAGCCGAAATTGTCGCTGAGGCAGGGGAAGGTTCTGATTTCGGCAGCCATGACGTCTCCTCGTGACTTGCGCGGGCCGTGCAGAGATATGGCGTTAACGTTGTTCGGGCAATGCAATAATCGGCGCGCCTTGCCTCGAACGGACATGTTAGATTGGCGTCATGAGCATCGATGTCATCGATCTCCGTGACTTCTATTCGCAGCGCCTCGGCATCGTGGCGCGGCAATTGATCAACCGTGGCATCCGGGAGCGCTGGCCGCGTGCTGAGGGCCAGCGCGTGCTCGGCATCGGCTATCCCACGCCTTATCTCGGGCTTTTTCGTGAAGACAGCGAGCGCTGCATCGCCTTTATGCCGGCGGCACAGGGTGTGCTGAAATGGCCCACCGGCCGGCCGGCGCTGGCCGCCCTCGTCGACGAATTTTCCATGCCGCTGCCGGATGCCGCGGTCGATCGCGTGCTCTTGGTGCATGCGCTGGAAATGTCCGACGATCCGGAAGGCTTGCTGCGCGAGGTCTGGCGGGTGCTGGCGCCTTCGGGGCGGATGGTGGCGGTGATCCCGAACCGCCGCGGGGTGTGGACCCGCACGGACAAGACGCCGTTCGGGCACGGCCGGCCCTATTCGCGCTCGCAGATCACGGAATTGTTGCGGCAGACCTGGTTCACGCCGACGGCCTGGCGCGAGGCGCTGTTCGTGCCGCCGGTCTCCGGCGGCTGGTTCCTGCGCTCGGCGCTGGCGTGGGAACGCGTCGGTGCCGCCGTGTCGTTGCCGGTGGCCGGCGTGCATATCGTCGAAGCGACCAAGCAGGTCTATCGCGCCATCCCGGCAAAGCGCGAGCGCGCGCGACTCATTCCGGCGCTGAAACCGGTGCTGCTGCCGACGCCGACGCGCGGGTGATAGGAAAGAAAATAGGGTGGGCATGCCCACCCTATTTTCTTCCCGTCGATCGCGCCTTAGTCATTCCCGGAATTGAAATCCTCGCCCGGCGCGGCGGCGGCCGGCTGGGCCATGTTTTCCGGGCGCGGGCCGTGCGGCCGACGCCGGCGGCGCGGGAAACGCTCGCCGCCGCCATTGCCTTCATAGCCGCCGTTGCCGCCACTGATCTGCGGCTGCGGGCCGGTGATGAAGGAGGGCAGGCGATCGACGCCGCCATTTTCGGCGCCCGTCGGTTGTGGCTGGGGCTGTGGCGTATATTGCGGCTGCGAGCGGTGCTCGCGCTCGCCGCGATGCTCGCGTGGCTGCTGGTTGTCGCGCTGATAGGGCTGCTGGTTGTCGCGCTGATGATCGCGTCCACCATTGTCGCGCATATAGGGCTGCGGCTGATTCTGCTGCGGCACAAAGCCGGGCTCCTGACCGAAGCTCGAATAATTCTCGCCATCGTCCTCGCCGTCCTCGCCGACCACGTCATCCGGGCGCGGCTGTTGCTGCTGCGGCTGGTTTTGGCGGAACTGCTCCTGCGCCGCGGCGATCAGGCGAAAATAATGCTCGGCATGCTGGTAGTAGTTTTCGGCGGCGACCGGGTCGCCGGTCGAGCGTGCATCGCGGGCGAGCTGCAGATATTTCTCCGCGATGTGAGAGGCCGTGCCGCGGATCTTGATGTCGGGGCCATTCGATTCGAACACCCGGGTCATCGGATTTTGGCCGCGCCGGTTGTTGTTGTTGTTATTGTTGTTGTTCCGGTTGCGCATCCGCTTGTTGTTTTGACCGTTTCTCATGTCCTGCCTTTATTCCAGCCCAGAGTAAAACCGTAAGATTTGGCGTTAGTCGCGTCCATTCAGGCGCGCTTTGTCAACGCGCCGCATCGCGATGCAGCTCCAAGTCATGTCGATGACATCGACCGTCGCGTTCAGCAAAGACGCGTTCCCCACCCGCCGGCATCTTCCACCGGCGAACCCTTCATCTCGCCTGCCGAAACAAGCTCAGTTCTCTTGCGTAAATGTTCAGGCGCAATTCAGCAGGCTTTCGTCCGCTTTGCGGTCACTGGCGGCGCACGCTGCGTATGGCCTTCGCGCTCGACCGGACCTGCGTTTTGGAACCTATGATCGGCGCGGCTCTCGCTTTGAGAATTAAGGCTTTTCACCCGTAATGCCTACGGGGCCTGCACCGATCTTGTGCCCGGAACGTAGTCGTTCCCGGGCGATATTCCAAGAGGTTTTTTCCGTTCCATAGGGCTTTATCGGGGCCTCTTCAGCCCCGAAACGGCCCGGGGAACACCTGCCAGGTCGGTTTTTGCGGGGTGGCGGACGATCAGGCCGGCTGCGGCCATCAAGGCCTGGATTGGCTCGGCCTGATCCTGCCCGGCCTCGACCACCAAAGCCCCTCCGGGAGCCAGCAACGCAGCCGCCTGCGGAATCAACGCCCGGTAGGCGTCAAGCCCGTCCGCGCCGCCATCGAGCGCCGCCAGCGGGTCGTGGTCGCGGACCTCGGTGGCGAGACCCGCGATGTCGCCTGTGGCGATGTAGGGTGGATTCGAGACAATCAGCTCGAAGGCTTCGCCGAGCGCTGCGGCATAGTCGCAGACGACAAACGCCGCGCGCGGCAGCAGCCCGAGCTCGGCGGCATTTCGCCGCGCCGTTCGAAGCGCATCCGGGCTGATATCGGTGCCGACGCCGAACGCTTCAGCCACCTCATGCAGCAGCGCGAGCAGGATTGCACCGCTGCCGGTGCCGATATCGCCGATGCGCACGGCGCAGTGTAAAGATGGGCGGATCGTCTCCAGCGCGAGCTCGACCACGGTCTCGGTATCCGGCCGCGGCACCAGCGTGGCGGCGGAAAGCTTCAGGGGCAATCCCCAAAATTCTCTCTCGCCGACGATGCGCGCCACCGGCTCGCCGGAAAGCCGCCGAATCGCAAATTCCTGCAGGCGGTCGGCCTCCGCCCTGGTCAGGCCGCGCGCTGCCGAGGCGATCAGGCCGCTCAGATCGAGGCCGAGCGCGGCGCACATCAGCACACGTACATCGAGCTCGGCGGCCTCGATATGCGCGGCCCTGAACCGCGCGGTCAAGGTACGGCGGGCGTGCTCGATCTTTTCTCCCATAAACGGGGCGCGACCGCTCACGCCGCCGCGCCCTGGGCGGCGAGCTGGGCCGCCTGGTGCTCGGTCGTCAGCGCGTCGATCAGCTCGCCCAGCGCTTCGCCCGAGATCACCTGCGGCAATTTGTACAGTGTCAGGTTGATGCGGTGGTCGGTGACGCGGCCTTGCGGGAAATTATAGGTGCGGATGCGCTCGCTCCGGTCGCCGGAGCCGACCTTTTCCTTGCGGTCGGCCGAGCGCGCCGCATCCTGGCGCTGGCGTTCGGCGTCATAAATGCGCGAGCGCAGAATGTTCATGGCCGACGCGCGGTTCTTGTGCTGCGAGCGGCTGTCCTGCATCATCACGACAATGCCGGTCGGGAGATGGGTGATGCGGATCGCCGATTCCGTCTTGTTGACGTGCTGCCCGCCGGCGCCTTGCGCGCGCATGGTCTCGATCCGAAGGTCCTCGTTCCTGACGTCGACGTCGACGTCCTCGACCTCGGGCAGCACGGCGACCGTCGCCGCCGAAGTGTGAATGCGGCCTTGCGTCTCCGTGTCTGGCACGCGCTGCACGCGGTGCACGCCGGATTCGAATTTCAGCTTCGCGAAGGCGCCACGGCCCTGCACCTCCGCGATGATTTCCTTGTAGCCGCCGACCGTGCCTTCGCTGGCCGAGATCACCTCGACCTTCCAGCCCTGAAGTCCGGCAAACCGCTCATACATGCGGAACAGGTCGCCCGCGAACAGCGAGGCCTCGTCGCCGCCGGTGCCGGCGCGGATTTCCAGCACCACGTTGCGGTCGTCCATGGCGTCCTTGGGCAGCAGTGCCACCCGGATCTGCTGCTCCAATTCGCCGCGCTTCGCCTGCAGCGTCTCGCGCTCGGCTTGCGCCATGCCGCGCATATCGGCATCGGTCGCGGGGTCGGCGATCAGCGCCTCGGTGTCGGCGAGCTCCTTCACCGCGGAGCGGTAGGCCTTCACCGCATCGACCAGCGGATTGAGCTCGGCAAGCTCCCGACTGATCTGCACATATTTGTCGGACGGGAGCTGGCCCAGGATCTGCGCTTCCAGCGAAGCATGATGCGCCAGCAGGACGTCCAGTTTGGCTTCGGGTAGCGTCGACATTGCAAAAAATTCTCGAAAAAGAGGGAAATAAGGGCGCAAGCGGGTTCGGACAACCTCGCTACAACGTCAGCCCCTCGGCTTCCGCGAATTCGGTCAGCTTCTGCCGCACCGAGATGCTGCCGGCCGGTTTGTCCAGCAGCGGGTTGATCATCGCCTCGGCCTTCCGGGCGTCGAGGTCGAGGATCATTGCCTTCACCGGACCGTGCCCGGTCGCCGACAGCGACAGCGAGCGATAGCCGAGCGCGATCAGCGCCAGTGCGCCGATCGGTTTCGAGGCCATCTCGCCGCAGAGCGAAGCGGATTTCCTGGCAGCGTTGGCTTTGCGCACTATGTCGCGCAGCGCGCGCAGGATCGGCGCCGACAGCGTGTCGAACCGCTCGGAGACCTTGGCATTGCCACGGTCGACCGCGAACAGGAACTGGAACAGGTCGTTGGAGCCGACCGAGACGAAGTCGACCCGCTTCAACAGCTCGTCCATCTGGTAGAGCAAAGCGGGCACTTCCACCATGGTCCCGACATCGATGCGCTCGGGCAGCGCATGGCCATGCTGGCGCAGATAGGTCAGCTCGCGCTCGACGATCGCCTTGGCGGCGTCGAATTCGGCGACGTCGGAGATCATCGGGAACATGATCCGCAGCGCGCGTCCGCCGCCGGCGCGGAGCAGCGCGCGAATCTGGCCGCGCAACAGACCCGGCCGGTCGAGCCCGAGCCGGATCGCGCGCCAGCCGAGCGCCGGATTCTCCTCGATCACCGTCTCCATATAGGGCAGCGCCTTGTCGCCGCCGATATCCAGCGTGCGGAAGGTGACGGGCTTTTGCCCGGCGGCGTCCAGCACTGCGCGATAGAGCGCGAGCTGGTCGCTCGAGCGCGGCAGGCTCGGCGACACCATGAACTGCAATTCGGTGCGGAACAGGCCGATACCGGCCGAACCGGTGTCGTCGATATGCGGCAGGTCGATGGTGAGCCCCGCATTGATCATCAGCTCGACCTTCTGGCCGTCCTTGGTGACGCAGGGCTTTTCGCGCAGCGCCAGATATTGCGCCTGCCGCCGCGCGCGAAACCGGACGCGCTCGGCATAGGCGGATTCGATCTCGGCCGAGGGCCGGACGTAAATCTCGCCCGAGGTGCCGTCGACGATGATGGCGTCGCCGGGATCGGCGATGCCGGGCGCATTGGGCACTTCGCCGACCGCGGGAATGCCGAGTGCGCGCGCCACGATCGAGACGTGGGAATTGGCGGTGCCTTCCTCCAGCACGATGCCGCGCAGCCGCTTGCGGTCGTAGTCGAGCAGCGCTGCGGGTCCCATCGCCCGCGCGATGACGATGGCATTGTCGGGCAGCGAATCGCGCGAGGGCGCGTGATCCTGGCCGACGAGCTGGCGCATCAGGCGGAAGCCGAGATCTTCCAGATCGTGCAAGCGGTCGCGCAGGTAGGGGTCGGTCGAGCGCAGCATGCGGGCGCGGGTGTCGGACTGCACGCG
>JAFAUV010000383.1 GCA_019243075.1 Bradyrhizobium sp. | reverse complement strand
CTTGGCGGAAACCTCGATGTGCCGGATCAGGCACTGGAACACATCGTCGAACAGCGCGATCTGCTCGTCGGAATAGTCCACCGCGCCGTTGACGAAGAGATCGGTGACGCGGCGCAGGGTCTCGACGCGGCGCGCCACGGTGCCGTGCGCGAGCGTCGATTGCAGCTCGTCGAGCAGGCTTTCGGGGGCCGCGGAAGATCTCGAAGGCATGGTCTCTGTCCTGGAGCGTTGGGCCGGCGGCATTTTCTTTGCCTCCGGAGACGTATACGGCTAGGCACTCGTGATGCGGTTGCGTCCTCTCGCCTTGGAGGCGTAAAGCGCGCCGTCGGCGCGGGCGAGAAAATTGTCGGAAGTCTCGTTCTGGCGCAGCGTCGCGACGCCGGCGGAAATCGTCACCCGCATGCCCGGCGAGAACGCGCTCCAGTCGAGCTCGGCGATGATGGCCCGCAGCCGGTCCAGCAGGCGGAATGCGGCGTTCTCGCTGGTGGCGGGCAGCACCAACAGAAACTCCTCGCCGCCATAGCGGCCGAAGCGATCGATGCTGCGGATATTGGCGAAGCTGGTGATGGCGAAGGTGCGCAGCACCTCGTCGCCGGTCGGATGGCCGTAGGCGTCGTTGATGCGCTTGAACCAGTCGAGGTCGATCAGCGCGATCGAGCAGGGCGTGCCGGCGCGCTGGCTGCGGACGATCTCCTCCTCCAGCATGCGCATGATGCAGCGACGGTTGAACGAACCGGTCAGCTCATCGAGCTCGGCGAGCTCCTCGATGCGGCGATAGGCCTCCTTGAGCTCGACGCTGCGCCGATACAGCGTCTTTCGCAGCGTGCTGCCGAACAAGCCCACAAACGTGCATTGTCCGATGACGAGGACCACGCACAGCATCGCGGCGAGGCGCTCGATCTTGTTGGTGAGCGGCAAGCCCAGCGGAAGATCGGTGAACAGGAAAACGGCGATCAGGCCTGCGGTGGCGAACGACCAGCTCAAGGCCGCCTGACGGGACGTCATCCGCAGCGCGCCGAATGCGAAGATGAGGAACAGCACGCTGATGAAGGCGAAACCGATTTTCGGCACCGCCACGAGAAAGCCGAGCTGAAGAGCGAGGTGGCCGCTGACCTGAAAGACGGTGAGATAGTGATCGTCGAACCTGTCGTTGAAGCCGGTTTCCGACAGTACGGCGAAGAAGCCGATCAGCACCAGTCCGCTGATCCAGAAGGCGGACGGTACGACGATCGGGATCGTCCCCGCGTAGGAATAGAGCAGGAGATCAAGGGCGCCGAGCGAATAGCTGAAGGCCTGAATGACATGCATCTGGCGGCGCTGGTGGATGCGCCGCGTCAGCGCCTCGCGGGTCATCGGGCTGGAAATCAGCCCGCGTCCCTCGAGGAACATTTCGGCCGTGGTCGGGTCCAGGAAGGACGGCGCAACGGTGCCCATTCGTCTCGCTACCGGTCGGAAACCTGCGGCAGGAACCTACGTGGTAAAGCCTTTAGGTTTGGTATCTTTCGGAACCCGGATCCGGCGTCCCGCGGGCCCGGCGCTGGTCCGGCCTGCCGAAGGTAATCGGCCGCAAAAAGGGCTTTAAAAAGGGCTGTGGGCGCCCTTCAGGAGCGCCCAGCGGGTTCCGTACAACTACTGTCTTGCGAAGCCTGCCTTGGATATGGTGCTGCGGGATCTGGTGCGCCCATCGAAACGGGTGAGTAGCATGATACTGATTGTGCGCGGCTTTCTGCAACCAGCGACAGAAAGCGGGTGGAATTGCCGGGTTTGTGCGACAAGTCACATATGCGCCTAACGTACGGTGATAGGCTAAAGAATCTTGCCGCCGTAATCGAACCGCCGGCCCATTCCATCCGACCAAATCTGCGAGACGGTCATTGAGCGCGACATCCGTAACGGACGAAGTCCTGATCGGCAGGATCGCTCAGGGCGACCGGCTCGCCATGCAGGTGCTGTATGGGCGCCACCATGTCAGGGTGTTCCGCTTCGGGCTTCGGCTCGTTCGGGACGAGCAGATCGCGGAAGATCTCATCGGCGAGGTTTTCCTCGATGTGTGGCGTCAGGCCGGCAAGTTTGAAGGCCGCTCCGCCGTCTCAACCTGGATTTTGGCGATCACACGGTACAAGGCGCTTTCTGCGCTTCGGCGCCGGAAGGACGCCGAGCTGGAAGAGGAGGCCGCCAACGCGATCGAGGATACGTCCGACGATCCCGAAGTGGCGGTCACGAAGAAGGATACCGGTGACGCGTTGCGCAGGTGCTTGACGGCATTGTCGGCGGAACACCGGGAGATCATCGATCTTGTGTACTACCACGAGAAATCCGTGGAAGAGGTGGCCGAGATCGTGGGAATCCCGGAGAACACGGTGAAGACGCGCCTGTTCTATGCGCGCAAGAAATTGGCCGAACTGCTGAAGGCAGCGGGCGTGGAACGAGGCTGGCCATGATTTCATTGAGCAAGAAAATGCTGGAACAAGAGCCCAGTGAAATCGAAATGCTGCTGCCGTGGTACGCCGCGGGCACGTTGAACGCGCGTGACGCGCGCCGTGTCGAGGAGGCGCTGGCCCGCGATCCCGAGCTCGCCCGGCAATGCGCCGTCATCCGCGAGGAATACGCCGAGACCATCGGCCTGAACGAGACCCTCGGCGCGCCATCAACCGCCGCCATGCAGAAACTTTTCGCGGCGATCGACGCGGAGCCGGTGCGCCAACCATCGGCCTGGTCGCGGCTGTCGACGAGGGTTTCGGGCTTTTTCGCGAGCCTCTCGCCGCGCACGCTTGCTTGGTCGGCGAGCCTCGGCGCGCTGCTCTTGGTGCTGCAGGCTGCGGTCATCGGCACGGCCCTGATCAGCGAGCAGCAGCCCGCGACCTACCGGACGGCCTCGCTCAGCATGGGCGAGCCCGTGACGCGCAATCTCGGCCGCGGCCTCGGGCCGCCCCAGGTTCTGGTGCGCTTCGCGCCGGAGACGAAGATTTCGGACATCATGGCGTTGCTGGACAATTATCAGGCCTCCATCGTCGAGGCCCGGCGCGGCCTGTTCCGCGTGCAACTGGGCGACAAGGCCATCAGCCAGGAAGAAACGGCGAACCTGATCAGGAAGCTGCAAGGCGAGAACATCGTCAATCTCGCAGTGGGGGCGCAGTAACGCCGTTGCGCGTCTACTTCGGCTGTGAGGTGCCCCATGCCCCATGATGCTGCCGATCGGCGAATGAGGGTGCGCCGCGCAGCGTGGGCGATGGGTGGCGTTGCGCTGATGGCCGCCTCGCCGGCGAGCGCCCAGAGCATCATGCGCTCGCCCACGATCAACATCGAGTCCCGCGTTCCCACCATCAACCCCACGATCGGTTCGAGCGCCGCCACACATGTCGACCCCGGCATTGCGGGCCGCGGGATCAGCGGCGTCGGCAGGGTCAATCCCGGTATTCGCACCACGCCGCTAACGGGGCGGCTCGCGGGGCGTCCACCGTTTCCCTATCTGCACACCTTGCCGAATCTCTATCCTGCCTGCGGCGGCGCCGCGCGCGACGGCGAGGGCGAATGCGCGGACTCGTTGGCTGCGTCCAACGGAAACGGCAGCGGCAGTCAGTTCCGCAACGGGCGAAGCGGCGGCCCGCGCCGCAGCCGGCTCCAGATCGCGCTCGATGTCACCACCATCGCCGATGAGCTGGTCGCCGAGATCGAGGGCGCACTGTCGGATGCGCAGGCTGAGCAGATGGCGCGGCGCCATGGGCTGCGGCGCATTCAATCGCAGAATTTTCCGCTGATCGGCGCGACCATCGGCCTGTTCCGCATCTCCGATCGCCGCTCGGTTGAGGTTGTGGGCCGCGAGTTTGCGGCCGACGCCGCCGTCCGCTCGGTGCAAGCGAATTACCGCTATTTGCTGCAGGAGCAGAAGCCGGCCGCGATCGGCGAAGGCGACCCGCTGCAATATGTGCTGGCGAAGATGCGGCTGCCCGAAGCGCATAAGCTTGCGCATGGCACGGGCATCAAGATCGCCGTGATCGATTCCGCCATCGACGTCAAGCATCCCGAGTTCGCCGGCTCCATCGTCGAAAGCTTTGATGCGCTCGGCTCCGGCGAGGGGCCGCATGTGCACGGCACCGGCGTTGCCGGCGCGATCGTGGCGCATGCGCGACTGATGGGCAGCGCGCCCGCAGCCGGCATCATGGCGGTCCGCGCCTTCGGCGCGGCGTCGGGCGGCGCGCAGAGCAATTCCTACGTGATCCTGAAGGCGCTCGATTATGCCGTGAGCCACGGCGCGCAGGTCATCAACATGAGCTTTGCCGGCCCGAAGGACGCGCTGATCGAGCGCGGCGTCGATGCGGTGGCGACCAGGGGCATCGTGATGGTGGCGGCGGCCGGCAATGCCGGCGCGAAGTCGCCGCCGCTTTATCCTGCGGCCGATGCCCATGTGATTGCGGTGAGCGCCACCGACGCCCAGGACCGCCTGTTCACGGCGTCCAATCGCGGTGGCTATATCACGGTCGCGGCCCCCGGCGTCGATGTCTTTCTGCCGGCGCCCGACGACAAGTATCAGATGACGTCGGGAACGTCGTTCTCGGCCGCCTATGTCAGCGGGCTTGCCGCTTTGATGCTCGAGCGTAGTCCGGCGTTGAAGGCCGATGAACTGCGCGTGCTGCTGATGAAGACGGCGCGTGACCTTGGTTCACCGGGACGTGATGATCTGTTCGGCGCAGGCGAGGCGGATGCGTTTGCCGCTGTCGAGACCGTGATCGACGCGCAGCCGGCACCGGTTGCGGGCACGTCGTCGCCGCCTCCGGAAAACGCGCCGGAACAGCAGCAAATCTCGCCGGGTCGCGCGCCGGCGCCGCAAATTTCCACGGTGACATCGGAAAAGCCGACTGGCGCGCAATAAGTTTTGCCGGAAAAGTGCTTCCCAAGAGGTTAAAAAAATTGGTCACCGCATTGAACGCTGGGCAGGCCTGAATCGACCTATGCAGGTGGGAGCGGAAATCCCTCCCCGCGGCTGTATCAGGCGCGAGCGCCCATCCACCCCAAGCGCCCATATGGCTTGACCCGTCCGGTTGTCCCCCCGGACGGGTCTTTAATTTTGGGCTGTGAAGCGCAGGGAAAAACCGGGCGACTACGGAGTACGCGCGAAAGCAGTGCACCGCGCTGGACAACCAAAAACTTTTCCACAAAATATTCACCTCACGTGTTTTTGATTCGTTGCGTCAGTCCTCGCGTCCTTTTCCTCTCCTTGCGGACTGGTTCATGACACATCGCAACGACGCGGCACGCGGCGCCGACGTCCTCGGCCGCTGGCGCGCGCTGGCGGAGCAACGCCTCGAACATCTCACCGAACTATTCGAAAGTGGCCGCTGGCGGCGCTATTACGGCGAGTTTGCCTTTCTCGAGAACATCAGGGAAGCCAAGCACGCCGTGGAAACCTGGCGCGCCCTCGCGACGGCAAGGCCCGTGCCGGAGCCCGTCATTCGGCTGACCTGGCCGCCGCCCGCAACGCCGCAGCGCCGGCGTGCGGTAGGGCAGGCGCCTGTCGCCGCTGCCAAGCCGATCGAGCTGCCGCGCGCGGCGGTTGCCGCCGATCAGGCGTCGGCGCGACCAGCGGTCGATTTGCTCGCGCTGGAACGGGCACTGGATGTCCCTGAGCAGGAGCTGGATCTCACCGCCATCGAGCAGCGTTATCCGCTGCTGCGCAACATGTTTTGAGGCGGGCGCTAGCTAGCGCCTTACGGCATTGCCGCCGATCACGAGTTGGGCGTAGCGCTGCGCGCCGTCTGCCGACAGATCGGCCGTGACCGCGCGGCCATGATCGTGGCCGACTACCGCGCCGCGCGGCGTCTCCGAGATCATGTTGTTGTTGACGAGCACGGTGCCGGCGCCCGCTGTGACCGACACGCCGATGCCGGCAAATGACTTGCGGATGACATTGCTCGTGATCGCGACGTCGCGCAGATATTTGCCCCAGCCGGCGACGATGCCGAAGGAGGGGGCGTTCTCGATCACATTGCCGGTCACGGACGTATCGGCCTCGACATAGATGCCGATGCCTGCGTCGTCGTTCGGCGCTGTCCCGATCGGTCGCTTCGCAATGAGGTTGCGGATGATGTTGCCCTGCACCACGGCGATGCGGCCGCCCTCGTTGAAATTGCAGACCGACACGCCAAATGCCGCGCCATCCACGGTGTTGTTGGCGATCACCGCACCCTCGAAGGAAAATTCCGAATAGAGCGCCACTTCGCGAACGTCGCTGATGCTGTTGCCGGTGATCTGGATGTGGGAGGCCGAATTGCCGCGTACCGCGGAATAGTCGCAATTCTTGATACGGTTATTGCGTACGATCACGTTGCCGGCACGAAACGCGTTGATAGCGTTGCCGTACTGCCCGGAGCCGCCCGGGCCGGCCTTGATGTCCTCGATGCGGTTGTCGGCCACCAGCGTGCCGTCGTCACCGATCGCACTGCGCAGGATCTCGATGCCGTTGTCGTTTGTGCCGGTCACGATGTTGCGCGAGACGATCAGGCCCTGCGCGTCGAACGACACGATCGCGGTCCCGGCGATCTCTGACATGATGTTGTCGGAGATATCGCCCGCGACCTGCTCGATCCAGATGCCGTTGCCGCCGCTGTTCAAAATCTGGCAATCGACGATGTGAATGTCGCGGCCACCGAGGCAATGGATCAATCCATGTCGCTGGGGCAGGGGAAAGTTGCCGCCGTCGAGTGTGAGGCCGCTCAAACCGATATGGCTGGCGCCTTCGCCCGAAAACATCGAGGTGCCCCCCGTGAAGGCCAGCTTGGTCGCGCCGCGTATGCCGACGAGCTGGGT
This sequence comes from Bradyrhizobium sp., assembly GCA_019243075.1. GTDB lineage: Bacteria > Pseudomonadota > Alphaproteobacteria > Rhizobiales > Xanthobacteraceae > Bradyrhizobium. The sequence continues at coordinate 1,456 of JAFAUV010000383.1, read as the reverse complement.
GCCCGTCGGGAGATTCAACCTGCCGGTGCGATAGACGCCTGGCGGCAGCGCCAGCGGCATACCGGCGCGGGCGGCTTCATCGATCGCGCGCTGCAGGCTGCGGGTCTGATCGTCGGGACTGCCGGGCCGCACGCCATATTGGGTGGCGTCGCGCCCGAGCGCGGAGGCGAGCTGTGCCGCGTGCGCGGCGCGCGGCGAGGCGGCGAGAGCGCCGACGGCGCCGGCAGCCGAGGCCCCGATGAGACGGCGGCGATTGAGGTCCATGACCGTTTTCCTGCAAAAATCGCGATCAAAGGAAGTATCCCAGAAATGCCCGCCCACGCGGCTGAAGCGGGCCGCGCCAGGACCGATTGTCGGCGATAGGGTTAACGGTCCCTCAGGACCAGGCGGCTTCACGCAGCGCGCTGCGGGTCAGCTTGGCGAGTTCCGCGAGCATGGCTTCGCCCGCATCGACCAGCTCCTCCAGCGTGATGCCGCCCGGCCTTGCCGCGCCGTCGCGCGCGAGCGGAGGAATGTGGACAAAGGCCGCAAGGCGAGGGCCATCATCCGCTCGCGTCGCCTCGATCGCCCGCCAGCTCAGATAATTGCAGAGATAGCTGCCGGCATCGCGCGAGGTGCGCGCATCGATTCCGGTCGCGAGCGCCGCGCGCAAGAGTTTTGCCGCGTGCGGGCCGAACATCAGGGCGTCAGCGTCGGGTGCGATCGATCCGCTGCGCAGGCGTGTGCCGTCCGCATCGGGCCAGATGGTCGTGACCGCGTTGCGGGCGCGCGTCTCGACGCGCAGATATGGCGTCCGCTGCGCAAGGCCGAACATCAGGAGTGCATGCGGTCGGCGCTTTCCGAGGAGCTGCGGCAATTCACGGTCGACGGTAGCGTAGGCGACGTGGAAGATGTGGCTGGAAAGCTCGATGTCGTCGAATAGGGGGCGGCGGAGCTGCATCAGCCGCGCAATGAGCGCCGCGGTTGGGTTATAGGGCGCACCCGGAAACGGACCGAAGCCGGTGATGAGAATGCGCAGCCGACCGCCCATCACAGCAGTTCCATGATCTGTTCGGCGGCCACTGCCGGGGTGAGGCGGCCGTCGGCGACGTCGGTCTCGATCTTTCTCACTTTTGAACGGGTGAAGGCGTCGGCGCGCAGCCGCGCCAGCATCCTCTGCTCCAGCATCGACCACATCCACTTGACCTGCTGATCGCGTCGGCGCGCGGCAAAATCGCCCGAGGCGCTCATCGCGGCGCGGTGGTCGAGAATCTTCTGCCAGAGTTTTGCAATGCCATCGCCGGTCAGGGCCGAATAGGTTTCCACCGGCGGATGCCAGTGCTCCGAACGAGGGCCGAGGATATGCAGCGCGCTGCGATAATCGGCGGCAGCGTGCTGGGCGCGCTTGAGATTGTCGCCATCGGCTTTGTTGATCGCGATCATGTCGGCAAGCTCGACCAGGCCCTTCTTGATGCCT